>NZ_JAJDMJ010000099.1:0-3761 GCF_020593585.1 Blautia sp. DFI.6.71 | reverse complement strand
AGCAGGAAGCCCCCACTTCAAAATCTGTAAGATTTAAGTGGCGGGAGCATGTCACAGAAATGGATGTGTGTCAATATGGGAATGTTCGTTAACCCTGATAATCTGGCATTTCAGGCAGCTTTGAATGCAAAGATCTATGTTGATAAAAGTGGAATCCTCAATTATACAAACAGTGTTCTGGGGTCAACAGATGCTTTTATATGCAATAGTCGTCCAAGAAGATTTGGAAAATCTGTTACTGCAAATATGCTTACAGCGTATTACAGCAAAGGATGCGATTCAGAAGAAATGTTTTCCAGACTGAAAATCAGTCAGGCAGAAGATTTTAGAAAACATCTGAATCAGTATGATGTGATTCATTGGGATATTCAATGGTGCATGGGGCCTGCCAATGGTCCTGAGAAAGTTGTTTCTTATATTTCAGAAAAGACAATTTTAGAATTAAGAGAATATTATCCTGATGTACTTCCGGCAGAAAATCATTCCCTGGCAGAGACACTGGCACGGATCAATACTGTAACTGGCAGAAAGTTTATTGTGATTATTGATGAATGGGATGTTCTGATTCGCGATGAAGCTGCAAAAGAGGATATCAAGAATGAGTATATCCGCTTCTTACGTGGTATTTTCAAAGGGACAGAGCCTACAAAATATATTCAGCTTGCATATCTTACAGGTATTTTGCCAATTAAAAAGGAAAAAACTCAGTCTGCCTTAAACAATTTTGATGAATTTACCATGGTAAGTCCAAGTATTCTGGCGCAGTATATCGGATTTACGGAAGCTGAAGTACAAAAGTTGTCAGATAAGTACCATCAGGATTTTGATAAGGTAAAGAAATGGTATGATGGATATCTGCTGAAAGATTACCAGGTTTATAATCCCAGAGCTGTTGTCAGCGTAATGCTGAAAGGAGAATATAAGAGTTACTGGTCGGAAACAGCCTCTTATGAAGCGATTGTGCCTTTTATCAACATGAATTATGATGGCTTGAAAACAGCAATCATTGAAATGCTTTCCGGCTCATCTGTCAAAGTTAATACAGCAACATTCAAAAATGACACTGTTAATATTCAAAGTAAGGATGATGTACTGACTTATATGATCCATTTGGGATATCTTGGATATGATCAGACAGAAAAAATTGCTTTTGTTCCCAATGAAGAAATCCGTCAGGAACTGACTAATGCTGTAAAAAGTAAGTCATGGAATGAAATGCTTATGTTCCAACAGGAATCAGAGACTTTACTTGATGCAACGCTGGATATGGATAACGAAACAGTTGCTGCACAAATTGAGAAAATTCATAATGAATACGCTTCTGTCATCAGGTATCATGATGAAAATTCATTAAGCAGCGTATTAGCCATTGCCTATCTGGGAACTATGCAGTATTATTTTAAACCGGTTCGTGAATTTCCTACAGGACGCGGATTTGCAGATTTTATTTTTATCCCTAAGCCTGAATATAAAAGTGCTTATCCTGCATTGGTTGTTGAACTGAAGTGGAACCAGAAAGTACAGACGGCAATACAGCAGATTAAAGACAGAAAATACCCATCCTCGATTTCAGATTATACCGGTGATATTTTGCTTGTGAGAATTAATTATGACAAGAAAAGTAAAAAGCATCAGTGCATAATTGAAAAAGTGTAATAGCATCTGAAAAACATGCGCACATTGGGGTCTGATCGTGCGTCCAGCAAAGGGTATATAGTCCGGTGGGTGGAAGACAATATATGAACTTATGTGACTTACATTGAATATACTTACGCTAACCTAAGATAATTGTTGTATAAGGAAAAATATAACTTTGACTTGAATAATAAAAAAAATGTGGTATAGTAATTATATACAGAACCATATAACCATATTTTTCATAAAAAACAATTGCTTTATTTATCGATTATTTTGAAGAATAATTTTTAAAAAGATTATTATTTATAACCTTATAACCAGTTTTTTAATTTGGTATTTGAATTATATTCATTTAAGTAGGCGATAGAAATGTCTGTTGTTAGCTTGGTATATAAAAAGACAGATTCCGTTAGACGGTTGAGCCAAACTTTGGAAGGTTAAGGCTAAATAAATTAAATATTCAACGCATTAACGATCGCTATCTGAGCTATGGCGGTCGTTTTTGCATTTCTTATCAAGAATACGAACTATGTAAGTACCAAGAATACTACTAACAGTTCCGTAAACTATAGTAAAAATAACAAAAGATACTGTCATGTGTATATCCTCCTTCTTGGGTATTTCCGTCATGAAGTCATGAGGATATTTATATAAACAGAACATCGCTGTTCTGACATGACTCAACCGCCTAACCATCCCAATCTAGCCTGAAACTGAAATGTTGGAATCTGCCTATGGAGATATTATAAGATTTTTCGTAAAGCATGTCTACTATAAATTTACATTTTTACACGATCATGACCTGTAATGAGATCTTTAATCTGGAACATCCGGATGGGAGCAAATCTGATTAGTGACAAACTGAGAAATCAGGGACACGGACACCGGATTATTCGATCAGCAACATTTTATTTATAATGGATAATTTGATATAAATTACTTCAATTTGGATAACGGATAACTATATATCATTCCATTAGTCATGTCTGAAAGGGCATTGGCGGGAGCGATGCTGGCTTTCGTAAATGGGGCTTTACTTGGGGGCTATGTTTATAGCAAAAGTTCTTTGGGGTTAGAAGGTAAACGTCAAATCATCCGCCCATCTATAATATAACGCCACCTCATCAGCGGCGCGATTTTCTGCATTCATCCGGAAGTTCTTCCGACCAGGGCATCAGATCATCCAGTTCTGCCGGATTTATCTTTCCATTCACATCGCAGCGTTTCGGCAGTTCTGTGAGGATATGCCGAAAATAATAGTATGGACGCAGGCTATTCAGTTTAGCGGTTTCAGAAATACTGTACACCATAGCATTTGCAGAGGCTCCATTTGCCGTGTTATGGAACATCCAGTTTTTCTTTCCGATACAGAAAGTACGGATGGAACGTTCAGAAGCTGAGTTATCGATTGGTACATCTCCGTCTGTCAAAAACACTTTCAGGTAAAGTTCCTGATTGACCAGATACTGCAGTCCCTGGCCTGTTTTTGATTTTGGCGGGACCGTACACTGAGAAAGCTGTTCTTTCACCCACGCAAAGAAATCCTCAACCATCGGCTGGATGATCTCCTGCCGTTTTTGAAGACGTTATTCAGATGAGAGCTTTTTCAGCTCGGTATCTGCAGTATAGAATCCCCCGATTTTCTGCAGTGCTGTATATGCGACCGAACTGTGCCCAGCAGAGGGATCCTTTTTATCCATCGCCTTTACCGCATCCGCAAAATCACGTCTGGCATGTGCCCAGCAGTTTGCATTGGTCACATCCGGCAGTTTTTTATCTACCAGATGATACTGCTGTAACCCATCCGTGACAAGGATCCCTTTATAATCCCTGTAGAATTCCAGTGGCTTTTGATGATCCCGGTCTTTCTGGTATTCGTATATCACGACAGGGCGCTCCTGATAAAACTCGCCGGAACGATGCACCCACATGTAACATTTGCTGTTTGGATGGCTGCTGTCCTTTATGACCTGTGTCGGTGTTTCATCTGACTGTGTGACATGCAGTTTCAGAAGTTATAAAGGAAAACGAGAGCATAGGCTACTAACGTTGCTCTAAAAGACCACATTGGGTCGAGTAGACGCACCCCTTGCGGTCGTACGCCCCTCACAGAATCCGGACTT
>NZ_JAJDMJ010000098.1:0-4152 GCF_020593585.1 Blautia sp. DFI.6.71 | reverse complement strand
GGGGCTTCCACCCACCGGACTATATACCCTTTGCTGGACGCACGGTCAGACCCCATGAAATCCAAATAAAAGAAATGAATCAGAGCTAAAAGTTCTGTAAAAGAAACATGAAATATCTTGCAAAAACTTATCATGAGTGATAAAATCTCGTAAATGAGTTATCAGAGATGGAATGGAGATAAACAAATGCAGGAGAACATGAAAGAATACCTGACAGAAAAGGAAGCCAAGGAAAAGAGGCTGGAAGTATATACAGAGAAGATCCAGGAAAAGGTGTTGAGCAGATCTTCGGAAACAATCCGGCAGTTAGTGGAGGAGAGACACCGCCAGAAAATGACGCAGCAGGAAATAGCGGATATTACAGGGATAAAACCGTCGAATATGGCCCGGTTTGAGAGCGGTGGCAGGGTACCAACGCTGGTTGTACTGGAGAAATATGCGAATGCACTTGGAAAACATATTGAAATAAAAATCTGTGATGACTGACAGATTTTTATTTGGGATAATCATAGATGATACTATTATTAAAAATAGCGAAGCAAAATGGAGGGAGAAAGATCGCAAGAAAATTAAGGGACTGGTATCCGGGGGCAATTTACCATATCATGCACAATATATAATTGGGATTAAAAAAATATTTATATGGAATAATAGTTTCGCTATGTATCATATCTGGTGAGATGTTATTTTAACAATAAAATGTTGTATTTATACGTTTATGGGGTGGAATGAATATTTAATTGGTTGATGATAAGAAAGGTGGATTATAATGATTGAAAGTGAATTATATTACTTGGTAAAATCATATCGAGATGCAATAGAACAAGCGCATAAAAAAAATAGATTTTGTAAATGGCCATTTAATCAATTCCCGGAGGCCTGTTGCGGACAAGCTTCAGATATTTTGGCAAGGTTTTTAGGGGAGCAAGGCATTTATACAAAGGTTGTTAGTGGAAGTGATTCAAATACAACTCATGCTTGGCTTGTGCTAGATGATTCTATTTTGCAGAAAAATATACAAAGAGCTGAAGAAGCCACAGATTATGAAGAAGTAAATAAAATGAATAGGATTTTAGAAGGATATGGCTATAATAAAGAAATAAATATATATCCTTACTGTGATCTTGATTCTATTCTGAGGGGATGTACAATTATTGATATTACGGGAAGTCAATCCCAGTTTAGACTGGATTCCAAGTACTTTAATTATAACATTCCAATATATATTGGTGAAATGGATGATTTTCATAATTTGTTTGATATTAATAGTATTAATGAGTTCAGAAATGATGATAAATTGGATAATATTTATAGGATAGTCCAACAATATCTGTAATTTATGCGGATAATTAATTTAATCTTGATGCCTTTTCAAGGTGAGCTGCATTTTGCGCCCTCCGGCGGTCGCAAATGCGTTTTAGAACGGCCGCTCTGCGGAGCATAACGGCCGTCCGTTTTTAGCACCACATTGGGGTCTGACCCAATGAAATAAACAATTGTAAGTAACCTAAATGTTTGCTACTGGTCTCTCAGTTCTGCTTTTAAAATTTCTATAATAAAACTTTAAATTGTATTTTTCATAGTAATCCGTTATACTAAAGACAATATATAGCGGATTTTTATTAGTGGATTTATTGAAATTTCCAGATTCACTAGTGTTCAGGAAGGCGGCATATTGTATGTGTGAATTTAATATCCAGGAAATAGAACTTTTTAATTACAGGCAGTTTGAAGATAAGAAATTTGTGTTAAATTCAAGAATGAATGTTTTTGCAGGAAAGAATGGCTCTGGTAAAACAACAGTACTGGAAGCGGCTAATGTCGTGCTGGGGGCATATCTTGCAGCGTTTAAGACATATGTACCTTCCAGGTTTGTGTTTAATATCAAATCAACTGATGCAAGACGAAAGACTCAGATTTCAGATGATAGCAGAATTCTTACTGCTGGTGCAATCCCACAGTATCCTTGCAAGGTTAGTTGTAAGGCTGCATGGAATATTGATTATGAGTCTATTGGTTTTCAGCGTGTTCTTTTGAAACAGGATGGCAGAACTAAGTTTGGTGGAAAAAATCCAATGCAGCAGACTGTAATTGAATGGGAAAGCAAAATCGCAAATGCAGATCACTCTGATGAAGATGTTATTCTGCCACTGGTATTATACCTTAGTTCAGCACGACTTTGGAAAGATGGAAATAAAAGAACAGTAAAGACAGGCGTATTGAGCAGAACAGACGCATATAGCCACTGCCTTGATGCGCAGCATGGATTGGATATTGCATTTCGATATATAGATACGCTTAAAGCTGTTGCAGTTGAAGAAAATGATGGAAAAATTTTCCCGGCTTATGAGGTCATTTTGTGGGCGGTTAATGAGGCGTTTAGAGATGAGTTAAAATCAGGTGAAAAAATTATATTTTCTACAAAATATGAGGATGATATTATTGCACTTAGAACATCTGAAGGAACCGTTCTTCCATTTCAGATGTTGAGTGACGGTTATAGAAACGTTATCAAGATAATCTTGGATATTGCAGCAAGAATGTGTATATTAAATCCATATTTGAAGGAGAAAGCCTTACAGGAAACACCGGGTATTGTTCTTATTGATGAAATTGATTTAAGTTTGCATCCAACCTGGCAGAAAAGAATTATTGGGATTTTAAAACAACTGTTTCCTAAAATTCAGTTTATCTGTGCAACACATTCGCCTTTTATTATTCAATCACTTGAAGAGGGTGAGCTGATCACATTAGACCAGCCTCTGGAATCTGAATATTCAGGAGAGAGTATTGAAGATATTTCGGAGGATATTATGGGGGTTGTGTTACCTCAATATAGTGAAAAAAAGAGAAAAATATATGAAGCTTCAAAGCTGTATTTTGAAGCACTTACACAGGCAAAATCGCAGGAAGACATAGACAGGCTGGGAAAAAGACTGGCGGAACTGGAGGCTGAATACAGCGAAAATCCTGCTTATATGGCGTGGGTACATCAGCAGTATCTGGAACAGAAATGGAAAGTGAAAAAGAATGAGACCAATAAATAAGGGGGAGTCTCCATATAAAAAAATAAATGAATATAAGGACGCATTGCCATATTTAGAGAGACGGATAGGAATGTATTGTTCTTATTGTGAATTTTCTATACCACATGTTCCTGAGGTAGAACATGTGGTTTCAAAATCCAAAGGTGGAGATTTAACAGACTGGAATAATCTTAACCTGGGATGTAAATATTGTAATACACGAAAAAAGGCACAGACAATGCCGGAAAATAAAAAAAACTATTTGTGGCCAGATGAAGATAATACTGCTATCGCATATTCGTACATTAATGGTATCCCAAAGGTGAATGAAGAGTTATTGATAAAACTGGATTCAACAGGGGATTACCTGAAAAGAGCACGTAATACATATAACCTTGTAGGTTTAGGCAATCTTCCTATGGGAAAAGATAGAGATAGACGATTTGGACAAAGAAATACAGCTTATCAAAAAGCATTAAACTCGCTGGAACACTGGAATCATATGAAAGACCTGTCAAAAGAATATCAGAATGATATGAAAAATCAGATTATTATGACGGCATTGGGAGATGGATTTTTTTCGATATGGATGGAAGTGTTTTGCGACGAACCGGAAATACGACTAGCACTCATAGAGGCTTTTCCAGGAACCAATCTGAATTATTATGATGAGAAAGGATGCGTTAAAGAAATTATATGACAAGGATTCAGTATAATCTGGATGAGGTAATGGTTATCAAGTCTACGATCCCGGTTGGCTTTACAGCCAGTGTGAGAGCGAAATATCACTGTGACAATATTATTTAAAGTCAGCACATTGAGATCAGACGTGCGTCCAGTAAAGGGAGAAAGCCCCATCAATAATCACAGCATTGAATGTGAACTTCCAGTAATTTTTCCGCCTAAAGAAAAAAGAACAAAAATAAAATCATAAAAAATCCCGGTTTTCTGCGCTTTTCCATTGCAGACAGCCGGGAAATATAGTACACCTATTTTAGGTGGATAACCGCCTAAAAGGAGGGCGCTATGTATCTGGATTTTTTAGTGAAAGTACCAACTGTAAAAGGCAAAATCACACGGAGAAAAAAGTCAAATGTTGTATATATAGAGTATGAGTATGACCGGG
>NZ_JAJDMJ010000097.1:0-4425 GCF_020593585.1 Blautia sp. DFI.6.71 | reverse complement strand
AATTGGCCAGGTTGTATCCGGTTATAGTTTAGAAACTAACCGGATGCAGTACTAGGCTTTTTATATAGTCTGTACATTCCCGGATGGTCTGTTCACACAGGTAATAAGAAAATTTCCCGATATGTGTGTCCTTTTCCCGGAGATTCAAACGGTTCTGAAGCCGGATATATGTGCTGTGTTTGGTCATATAACCATTTTTCCAGATTGCATCCAAAGCTCTGTGTGCTTCAATCCGCTTATTACGCAGATCGCTGTCAGCCATGGTTCCCATGGGACGCATACTTTTTTTGTGTGCCCCAATGTATGAATCACAGGAAGGATAGCCGCTGCATACATACAGGTATTTCTCCGGATTCAGGTTGTTATCCCCATAGACATAAGCCGCAGGCCTAAGTACCCCGGGTCTTTTGCAATACGGACAGTACAAGGTTTCCCGCATCTGTTTTTTCTTCTTTTTTGCCATCTGACGTCACCCCTTTCCACCTTTTTCTCCGATATTAAAGAAATCCCTTTTTCTGTGTCAACAGAATTCTTTGAAAATCATAAAAATATTTTCAGGAAGCTCTTTTGATAAGCCTTGTGATAATGCCTTCTGCCACTTCATAGTTGTCGTTGATGCGGGTCACCACAAATCCGATCTTATCTTTCTTTCCCGGAAGTGCGGACATATTGCAGGAATGTGCCACAGCATTGACTCCGATATCAAGGCGGATAAAATAGGTTCCCTTATAGACTTCCGTAATGATCCCTGTATATTTTCCCTGTTTATGGCATTTCCGGAGATTATCTTTATTGATATTGGCTGTCGGACTCTTTGCATCCACTTCTATAATGATCTGGTCAACAGAGCTTGCTTCCACCTTATTGACCATGACCAGCACCAGATCACCTACCTGGAATTTTTCTCCGGCATCTACCATCCACTCCCAGGCCATATCTCTGGCCCGGACAGATCTTTCTGGTACGATGTGCATTCAAAAGCTGATGCCATCTGGCTTCTTCCTGTTCCTCCATGCTTTCAACCTGCGCGTCTACATCGATTGGCAAAAACACCATCGTAGACTGCACGCGGAATATCTTTTTCACCGTTTCCCGCCAAAACTGTTTTTTTGGTATCCTCCATATACTTCCTCCTGTTCTTATTTTTTTTCGTCTTCTCTGCTCCATCCAGAAAACTCCTTTTCCTCCGGTGCTCAGGAAAGACAAAAGAAGACACAAAAAAGCAGCCCGTTTAAAGCTGCTTTCTTCATGCCTTCTTTTTACAGATACCATTCTATAATACATGGAATTCTATGTCAATATTACCTCGATTGCAATAGCGTCGCATATCGGTTTCTTTTATGAAATTCCGAAAATTATTATTGCAACAATAGCGGCAACTATCATATATAAGGGGTAAGCAGAGTTCAACATTGCAGATATTCCCTGTTCATTTTCAAAATATCGAAGCGGTAAGGGCTACCGCGTTTTGGCGTACCACTATCAAGGTCGTCGCGTTTCACGACACCCTTTTGCATACAGAAAAACCGCCGTACAGGTTTCCCCATACGGCGGCAGTATGTTTATTTGCCGAACAAGTCGCTGTGTGTACCGGTGCGGGCCAGCGTCAGCACCAGAACATCATCCTCAATGCGGTAGACAAGCAGCCAGTCCGGGAGAATATGACATTCCCGATGACCTGCCCAATCGCCGGACAGGTCATGGTCGCGGTTCTTATCTGGCAGCGGTTCGCCCATTGCCAGCATTGCTACGACCTCCTCCAGCAGCTCGATCTTCAAGCCACGCTTTATGGCTCGTTTGTAGTCTTTTTTGAAACTGGACGTGTACTTGACGGTATATTTGGTTTCTTTCATCTTTTCAGGTCAGCAAACAACTCGTCAAGGTCATTGAAGCCCTTTACAGACGGGTCTTTTGCAATCCTTTCCGCTTCCAGCATGGCAGCAACCGTTTCTTTGTTCGGCTGTTCCAGCCTTACTTCAAAGGGAATGCCGCCTTCACGAAGCGACTGGCGCACAAAGATGTTAAACGCCGTAGTCAGGTTCATGCCAAGTTCAGTAAACAGTGCGTCCGCCTGCGCTTTCAAATCTGCGTCCATGCGGATACTGATGTTTGTGGTATTTCTAGCCATACGATCAACCCCTTTCTGCTGACAATTATAGTATATGCCATTTGCACGAAGAAAGCAATACTTTGCACGAATATTTAACAATAAATTCATTCAATGAGGTTAGCTGCACTATGAAGCCTGTATAACAGAAGGATTTGGTGGTGATAATAATTGCCTGATTCCTGTGGCCTTTTAGTTATTTGTAGTCCCTTCCTGCCCGCCTCATAGCAAGCTCCATCTCATATATATTTGTTTCATTGTAGAGTTTTTCTTTTTGCCCGCCAAGCTTGATTGTCCGCAAATAAGATAACCGGGTATTTTGCGTATTTTTGATATAAGTAGATTTTATATAGCAATTCTCAGGATTCACAGTCGTATAAAGCAGAGCATCGTTTTCAAGGATTTCCAATGGGCGTAAGTTATGTGATGTAAAGATCAATTGTCCTTTAGCTTTATCCTGCATAACTTCTAGGCATTCTCCCAGCAAATACTCATAAATACCAGAATCCAGCTCGTCTACCACAAGGCAATAAGACTCTCTGTTATAGCAGGCAACTAAATTACTGCAAATAGAAATCAGCTTCTTTATTCCTGCGGATTCATACAAAAGCGGAATCCGGTTCTCTCCACGCATGGCAATGATTTCAAACTGCACTCCGTCTTTTCCTTCCTTCAATAGCTTATCAAACGCATTATAAATTTCTATATTGATCTCAGGTATTAATGATTTTATTACAATATTGATCTGCTTGATCGTATTTGCTACATAAGGAAAAACTTCTTTTGGCACCACATTTATATCTGTGAAGCGTAAGAAGATGCTTTCGCCTTTTTTTGGTATCGTATCCGGCCAGTCAATATTAACGGGCATATTTTCCAGATTTAAGGATAAATAACCGTATTGCGCGTTTTCAACAACAGCAAGATCATAAATTCCATATTTCTGAAAACACTGACTCAGTAGAGAAAGCAATGCAGCCTCACCTTCAGCTTTTTCAAAGACTTCCTGTGCTTTTCTTGAAAATAAAAAGGAACTTACCTCCGGAACACCCTTTTCCTCATTATAGTTCTGTGTTGCCTGCTCTGCGACTCCAAGTGCAATAACATTCTGGATATCCTTAGAAAAACGCTCATACAATTTCACCGGACGAAAAAGCTCTTTCCTGCCTTTTTGGTAATCAAAAACAGGTGTGATCCGTTTTCCTTCGGACATTTCTCTCTGGCTGAATTTTTCTTTGCTGATGCAGAAGCTCTTTTTACCGTTTTTCTGCAGTTCAATTTCATATTCTACCAGATAGCATTTTTCTTCGATTTTCAGTTCAAAGCGATACTTTACAGTGGAGGTACCACTTGCTTCATTTATATAGTAATAAAAATTCGCCGGGATCTGACGTCCGGAAAGAAGATATTTCAGCAATACCATACAGTCTACAACTACTGTTTTTCCAGATCCATTAGCTCCATAGATTCCTAAAATGCTTCCCTTTTTATTTTGGGGCATTTCAATTTCACCATGTATCACGTTTTTTATGTTGTTGATTTCTATTCCCAAAAGCCGAACAACGTATTTCATCTCTATCACATCTCCTTTCAGCTCCATTCACCTGTACTCAGTATATCTTGTTATATCTCAAGAATCAATTCTTATTCTTATTTTGTTAATATTTTTAACATTATTCGAATTTTTCTCATGTAAACAAACAGGGTTTATGATAGATATGTTTATTTTGAGTAGATAATGGATAATTCTCAATTATCATTGATTCATATTAAAATCTATTTCAGGAGAAGATGAATACTATGCTTTTTTTCTGTTTTTCGAGCAAAGACCGACACTCAATAGTAGAATCCATTTTATTTCATCTAACTAATTATGGATTACCAGTCTGGTATGATCGGCATAAAATGTTATTAGGCGATGAACGAGATAATAAAAATTTTGACGAAGGAGTAAAGGCCTGTAATTATTCAATTATTATTTTAAGTGCTAATACAATTGCATCCGAATGTGCAAATGAGGAAATTGATTTGATTTATCAGAGATATAAACAGCATAAAATGTATGTGTTTCCTATATTTTTCAATATAAAAGCCAGTCAATTACCAGAAAAATATTGTTGGATGAAAAGATTAGTTTATAAAGAACTTACTGTTGCAAATGATTCGCGAAGTGCTTGCAATCATATTATATGTAAAGTGACCTTAGATGAATTGCAAAAGTATAAAATCAAAACGATAAATGAATATTTAAAACTTTATAAAATGCAAATTCTGCTCGAACGGTACGCCTATTCCGAAATCGGCGGTACATTCATTCT
>NZ_JAJDMJ010000096.1:0-4894 GCF_020593585.1 Blautia sp. DFI.6.71 | reverse complement strand
CAAAAATTTTTGCCTGAAATCATCAATTTGCTATTGACTTTTTATTTGCAGGCTCAGTAATTGAATTGCCGAGGATTCCCGCTTATTATCCTAAAATTGTTATAATAAGAGTCCGTATGCAGAACTTTTGTATATAATAGACTAAGTGAATATCTGGAAATGAGATTAAAATGCCAGACCAGAAAATAGATAACCTTTTAAATCTTGCAATGGATGCAACCCCACAGGAGCGTAGAAAGTCAGGAAATCTTAATGTAGGATATGATCCTGCAACCAGGCTATGGGATGTGATCATAAAGTACAGCGGACCGGAAAGTGGTCTGGCTGGAAATGGAATTCAGGTAGTGCCATTGTTAGGCGGTTATGCAGTGGTAACTTTGCCGGAAAGTGAGATTGATGAGTATTCCCACAGAGTTCAGGTGGAATTTATGGAGAAACCCAAACGCCTGTATTTTGAATTGTTTCAGGCGAAGGGAGCGAGCTGCATCCGCACAGTGCAGACCGGCAGGAATGGACTGACGGGAAAAGGAATCCTGACAGGAGTTGTAGATTCAGGAGTGGATTATTTTCACCCTGATTTCCGAAATGCAGACGGAAGCAGCAGAATTTTACGTTTATGGGATCAGAGCATACAGGGAAATCCACCTCAGGGATATGTGACAGGAACTGAATATACGAAAGAGCAGATCGATGAGGCGCTTGCACTTGGAGAAAACCAGGGCAGGCGTCTTGTTCCATCTTCAGATTACAGTGGACATGGAACTTCCGTGCTGGGAATTGCAGCAGGAAATGGGAGGGCATCAGATGGAGTGAATCAGGGAGTTGCCTGTGAAAGTGATCTGTTGGTTGTGAAAATGGGAATTCCCAGAGAGAACTCCTTTCCCAGAACTACGGAACTGATACAGGGGATTGATTATCTGGTGAGGCAGGCGCTGGCTATGGGAAGACCAATGGTGATCAATCTCAGTTTTGGAAATAATTATGGATCCCATGAACCTTATAATTAAGGGAAAACATAAGAAAACACTGATATTTCCTGTGTTTTCAGGCAATTCAGTGTTTTACTCGGATTCATGTTTGGTTGTTGTTTGAGTCTTATAATACTCGGTCAGGATCATGTTAATCTGCTGGGAACGTGTACGATAGTTCGCTTTTGCATCCTTATCAATCTCAGCAACCAGTTCTTTGGACAAAGTAGTATAGACCTGAATATTGTTGGAACTGATAGCCATGTGGCACCTCCGATTCAATTTAATAGAATTATTCTATCATACTTCTTCGGGAGGGGCAATGTGAACTGAAAATTGAAGAATTATTGTTACTGTAAAATTGGAACGGTCGTAAAGAAAATCTATGAATAGAGAACGATAAGAAAGGTAGAACAGACAATGAAGAAAACAATTTTTGAAGAGATGGGCGGTACTTATATCAGACATGGGGATTATCTTATCCCTGCTCTTACCTTACCGAAGGAAGAAGAACAAAGGGTTGTCGGTGTATGGGGACAAAGACATTTGCGGTATTTGAAGGAATACCGCAGATTGCTATATCTGAATATGCTTACAAGCGGCAGGCTGAATGGTTATTTGGCTGATATAGAAGAACAGGCACAGGAACGCTTTGAAAGACTTGTAGAACAGATGAAACAGGCACAAGGCATTACAGAACAGCTAAAGGTGGAAAATGTCTTGGAATGGATAGGAAGAATGAACAATATACAAGTATGTGCGAGGGAGATTGTGGATAAAGAGATAATTTATCAAGAATGAAATGTAAGATAAATAGTGTATAAAATGTAGCAGGGCATCATAAGATAAAATTGTAATTGCATTTTCCACATAGTTCGTGTAAAATGTAATTAGAAAAGCTGTGCATCAGCGGTGGGTTGACACCTAAAATCTGATACGTTTTCCGAACGAAGGTGTCGGAGGTTGGCAGGCAACGGAAAAACCTGATATTTTCCAGACGAAGGTGCTGGAGGTTGGCAGACAACGGAAAAATCAACCATGAGAAGGGAATGTTTAGTGCTGCGGCGTGAACATTCCCTTCTCTAAATTTTATGGGATAAGGATTAAGTTATGGACAAAAGACGTGCAATTCAGATTATGACAAAAGCGGCACAACTATATAAAGAACATCTTGAGGATCAGAAGGTTTTGTTCCTATATGGCTTACCGAAAGAGGTGAATAAGCAATTACAGGAAAGTAATAAGATTTTGTCATCTGTACAGGGATATGAAGTTGTTTTCCATAGATACAATTTTTTACATTTGACAGGAGTTCGATTGAATAAAAAAGAGACAGCTTCTGCAATTCATTTTTACCAGAAATGCCTGGATAAGCGATTAACAGAAAATGATTTTGTTTTTGCAAAAGATGGCTCTACGGGGCAAAAATTGGATATATTGGAACGTATGATGCTTATTAAGAAAAACGTAACAATGATAGGAGAATTTACAGATCGAGGACCGAAATTATATACAGAAAAAGCTGCCGGGAATATATGTGGTTGTATTGGCTTCGTAAAAGATAAAAATACGAAATTAAATGTACCGAACACATTGCTGAAAAAGGACATCAGAGATGTAACAGCACAGCCTACATATAAAGTATTTGCTGTAATATCAAAACACTATACAGATGAGAAATATACAAATCTTGTGAAGATGGACAAAAGTATTGATTTGAAAGAGTGTTGTTTCTCAGAAACAATAGAAAATATGATAGATAGAGAAAATCTATAATGAAATATAAAGAAACCATGCTACTGCTTTTTGTAACAGTATCATGGTTTTATTGTTTGTCGTCTATATTTTAAGTTGATTATTACTTTACAAAATTGGCAATGTTATAATTATCATTGATTTTAGAAGAAGGGAGTATCGAGGGAAATTAGTGGAACTGGTTTTGCAAGCATAGCGTTTGGATATCCAAACGCACTTTGGGAGCCCCCCAAACCCCATTTGTTGGCTTTACAAAGTAGGAATTTTTTGCTCAAGATAAAAAGAGAGTGCGTAAGCGGAAAGAAATCAAATTATGCTTACGCACTTTGTGCCTCACTTTTGCTCGGTGGTTAGCAGTTTGTGAATTATTGGGATGAAGCAATATAACTGTTTTGAGAAAACGGGATATTTTTTATATTAGTAGTTTAAACATTATAGTTCTGTGTTGTGCGATTTTTGCCTGGATTGAACAGGATGTTTTTTTTGCAATTCCTGTTTCCTCTGATATTCAAGTTCCCAGGTACGATGAGAGAAGCTATAGGGATCTTCCATATTGAGATCATCCACTTCATGGGTTGCGATATCACGATAGTGATAGTCATAATATTCACCAAAAGTACCTTTGAGCTGCTCAATCAGTTTCTCTCGGAAAGTAGGTCGTATCTGGATTCTGGCATCCAGTAATTCTGTATATTGCTCTGGTTTAGGCCGGAGTTTTTCCTCTTGGAAAGCGACAGCATCTTTTTCAAGCTGCTCTTTGAGAGCCATATCCTGAGAATCGAGAATATCCAGATTCTTATCCATCTGGTCGTATTTTCTGGAAAGGCTCGCCATATCTTTCTCTGTGGAGCATTCAGCCTGAAACAGCAGCTGTTCTTTGGCAGATTTCAGTTCCTCGATTTCTTCTGTTACGGTTGTAAGCTGCTGGTTTAACTTTATATGCTGGAAAGGATTTAGAATACTGGTTTTACTTTTTTGCACATTTAGTTCTTTCTTTTCAGTAACTTTCGCTTTGAGCTTTTTCTTAATGGTATCATATTTATTTAGGATAGGACGAAAATGCTGCATCCAGTCATGGATCACTTCTTTTTGCATTTCATTATGAAGTAAATGATATTGTGTAAAAATCATATGATTGCGGATTGCTTCTAATGTTTCTGCAATTACCGGAATAGATTTTTCGACAGCTTGAACCAATTTTTTTATCTGTGTTTTTAATTCCCGTAGTATTCTGTTATCCGCACGAACCCGACGGTTGATTTCACACCGGTCTGCTATCATGCCTTTCTTTTCCATATTCTGGGCAATGTAGCCTTCGTGGATGGTTGGCTGTTCAGTGATTCCCTGAGCTGCAAAACTGCGGTGATCAATGGCGGCATTTATCTGATTAAGGGCAAGCATTTTATTTACGGCATCTGCCCAGTTTGCTCTCCAGAGGCAGAGCTGTTCCTCACTGTTCCATTGTTCGGAAATCGGGTTTTGTCTGCCATACCGGGTGCTTTTTGGATGTTTGTCGATACGTTCATAACCTTTCTCCTGTGCTGCCGAGGGAGTCAGATATACTTTCTTTTTCCCAGCTTTATAACGATACTGTTTTTCCCAGCCCTCTTTCTGAGCATCCTTAAATTCAGAAGCAGTAAATCCCTTTTCCTCTCCATCTTTGATGCATAGATATTCTTTTTCGGTTTTATACTGCCATGTTCCGTTTTCGTTTAATGGACGGACAGTAAGTAGAATGTGTGCATGGGGATTGTGACCATCTGTATCGTGAATGGCGAAATCGGCACACATTCCCATATCTACAAAATTCTTTTGAATAAAATTCTGAAGAAGAGAAATATTGCTGTCTTTATCCAACTCAATAGGGAGTGCGACAACAAATTCTCTTGCCAGTCGGCTGTCTTTTGTTTTTTCAGCAGCTTCTACAGCATTCCAGAGTTGCTCCCGGTTTTTCCATTTAGGCGGAGCCATAGGGGGAAGCATTACTTCCTGATAGATCAGTCCATGTTTTCGGGTGTAGTCATGCTGGATGCCATCGTAATCATTGTATATGCGGCTACAGCTCATATAAGCAGATGCAGCGACAGCAGACCGCCCGGAACCACGGCTGACGACCTTGGCTTGCATATGATAAATTGCCATATCTGGCACCTCCTTTCGATGTTGCCTGC
>NZ_JAJDMJ010000095.1:0-5291 GCF_020593585.1 Blautia sp. DFI.6.71 | reverse complement strand
GGCAATCTGGAATGAATTTTGGCTACGTTACTGTGAACGGAGTGAACAGTAACGTCTGAGAAATATAAGGCCTGTCACTGTTGTGTAAACGGTTGACAGATGGAATTTCCAATGATAATATAAATTCATTCGACATAAAAAATATTCAGTTGTATTTTTTATATATAGATGTGTGAAAAAACAGTATAAAATACGACAACAGGAGGGAAAAAGATGGAGAACGAAACAGTTTCCAAAAATTTTATTGAGAATATCATTGATAAAGATTTAGCAGAGGGTGTTTATGACACCGTGCATACGCGTTTCCCGCCGGAACCGAATGGATATCTTCATATCGGTCATGCGAAATCTATTCTTTTAAACTATGGTCTTGCACAGGAATATAACGGCAAGTTCAACATGCGTTTTGATGATACAAACCCGACCAAAGAAAAGAGTGAGTTTGTAGAATCCATCAAAGCAGATATCAAATGGCTTGGTGCAGACTGGGAAGACAGACTGTTTTTTGCATCTGACTATTTCGAACAGATGTATGAAGCTGCTGTAAAGCTGATCCAGAAAGGCAAAGCCTATGTATGTGACCTGACAGCAGATCAGATCCGTGAATATCGTGGAACTCTTACAGAGCCGGGTAAAGAAAGTCCATACAGAAACAGAAGCGTAGAAGAGAACCTGCAGCTTTTTGAAGAGATGAAAGAAGGCAAATATGCAGACGGAGAGAAAGTGCTTCGTGCCAAGATCGATATGGCATCTCCGAACATGAATATGCGCGACCCGGTTATCTATCGTGTTGCTCATATGACTCACCACAGAACAGGTGATACATGGTGCATCTATCCAATGTATGATTTCGCCCATCCCATCGAGGATGCGATTGAGGGAATCACACATTCCATCTGTACTCTGGAGTTTGAGGATCACAGACCACTGTATGACTGGGTTGTAAAAGAATTGGAATACCCACAGCCACCGAAGCAGATTGAGTTTGCAAAACTGTATCTGACAAATGTAGTTACAGGTAAACGTTATATCAAGAAACTGGTAGAGGAAGGCATCGTAGACGGATGGGATGATCCGCGTCTGGTTTCCATCGCAGCACTGCGCCGCCGTGGATTTACACCGGAATCCATCAAAATGTTTGTAGAACTCTGCGGTGTATCCAAAGCAAACAGCTCTGTTGACTATGCAATGCTTGAATACTGCATCCGTGAGGATCTGAAACTGAAACGTCCACGTTTGATGGCTGTTCTTGATCCGATCAAGCTTGTGATTGATAATTATCCGGAAGGCGAAGTAGAATATCTGGAAGCTCCGAACAATATGGAGAATGAAAAACTGGGAACCCGTAAAATACCGTTTGGCAGAGAACTCTATATTGAGAGAGAAGACTTCATGGTAGATCCGCCTAAGAAATATAAGAGAATGTTCCCGGGCACAGAGGTTCGTCTTATGAACGCATATTTTGTAACCTGTACAGGATATGAAGCTGATGAAGATGGAACTGTACGTGTTGTACACTGTACTTATGATCCTGCAACAAAGGGTGGCAATGCGCCGGATGGCAGAAAAGTAAAAGGAACCATTCACTGGGTAGAAGCAAGTCAGGCAGGAAAAGCAGAAGTACGTCTCTATGAGAATATCGTAGACGAGGAGAAGGGTGTATACAACAAAGAAGATGGTTCTCTGAATGTAAATCCGAACTCTCTGACAAAAGTTACTGCATATGTAGAACCTGCACTTATGGAAGCAAAAGGCTATGACAGCTTCCAGTTCGTAAGAACAGGATTTTTCTGTGCAGATATCCATGATTCTAAAGAGGGTGCACCGGTATTCAACCGTATAGTGTCTCTGAAGAGCTCATTTAAACTTCCGAAAGCATAATGAGACTGAAATAGTAATATAATCAGAATAAAAAGGGAATGTTGCTTCTACGATTGTATAATCGTGAAGTAACATTCCTTTTTGGTTACGTTACTGTGAACGGTAACGTTTATTCTTCAGATTCAGATGCAGCGTCCATAGTCTCTTCAAAATTCTCGGGTTCATCGGCATCTTCTTCCTCTTCTGCATCTTTAATCTCAACTTCAGCAGCTTTATCGGAAGACTTCTCAGAATCGTCTGTATCAGCAGCTTCTTCAGCTTCTTCGCTTTCGGTGTCATCTGTTGCAGACTGTTCGCCTGTATGTTCCCAGGACTGGAAATCTTCGGCAGGTT
Organism: Blautia sp. DFI.6.71; assembly: GCF_020593585.1. Classification (NCBI taxonomy): domain Bacteria; kingdom Bacillati; phylum Bacillota; class Clostridia; order Lachnospirales; family Lachnospiraceae; genus Blautia; species Blautia sp. DFI.6.71. The sequence continues at coordinate 3,077 of NZ_JAJDMJ010000095.1, read as the reverse complement.
CCTGATCTTCCTTAGCAGTTTCCTTTTCATCAGTCAGATCGAAATCATCAAAGTCATCTTCAAAATCAAAATCCTCTTTACAGGATCCTTTTTTGGCAATAAGGGCAGCTACAGCACCGGCAGCAGCTGCTGTAAGGGCACCTATTGCAACATATCCCCAGTATTTATTAATTTTAGCCATGATAATCATAAACTCCTTTCTGATATTCTCCTATTTTTGACAGCGAGTCAGGATAAAAATATCTTTTACTCCTGACACCATTTTATTCAGCTATAGGTTATTGTTATTTTAATACTTTTCAGATAAAAAGGAAAGCGAAATTTTATGGAAAGAGTTAATGAAAGCAGTTGCATACCAAAAAGATACAAGGTATACTATGACAGGAAAGAAGAGGTTATTATGAGAAAAATTATTTTGGCATCTGCTTCACCCAGACGAAAAGAACTGTTGGAACGGGCTGGCGTGGATTTTGAAGTGCTGCCTGCATCAGGTGATGAGAATCGTATCTCAGACAATCCGGGAGAGGCAGTAAAACAGCTGGCTTCGGATAAAGCAGCTTCTGTTATCCGCACTATGAAAGATAGTGCCGACGGAACAATTGTGATCGGATCTGACACAGTGGTAGTGTTTGAGAATGTGATCCTTGGCAAACCTCATGATACAGAGGATGCAGTGAATACATTAAAGAAACTTCAGGCAAATACTCATCAGGTATATACCGGCGTTTCTGTATGGGAAAAGAAAGAAAAAGTCTGGACAGAACATACTTTTTATGAAAGTACAGATGTGACTTTTTATCCGGTTTCAGATGAGGAGATCAGAGAGTATGTTGCTACAGGAGAGCCTATGGATAAGGCTGGAAGCTATGGCATCCAGGGACTTTTCGGAATTTATGTAAAGGGGATCAGCGGAGATTACAATAATGTGGTAGGACTCCCGGTTGCCAGATTATTTTATGAAATGAAGAAATCAGGAATTAACTTAAGAGGATGACAAAAGATGATTAAAGCATGTATATTTGATTTGGATGGAACACTGGCTGATACGCTGGATTCCATGGCTTATGTGACTAATATTATTATGGAAAAATTCGGGTTGAAAACACTTCCGGTGGATAATTTCAGATATTACAGCGGAGAAGGGGCAAATATGCTGATCCGCCGCGCACTTAAGGATGCGGGGGATCCGGAACTTGCGCATTATGATGAGGGACAGAAGCTTTACCGGGAAATGTTTGAAGCAGATCCGATGTATAAAGTAGTTCCCTATAAGGGAATGCCGGAAACCTTAAAGAAATTGAAGGAACATGGAATGAAGCTGGCAGTTTGTTCAAATAAACCTCATCCTGCAGCTGTGAAAGTAATTGCGCAGCTTTTTGACGGGGAATTTGATATGGTAGTTGGTCAGAGCGAAGCAATCCGCAGGAAACCGGCACCTGATGGTCCGCTTATGGTTGCGGAGAAATTTGGTGTAAAACCGGAAGAATGTATGTATGTGGGAGATACAAGTACAGATATGAAGACCGGTAAAGCAGCAGGAATGTATACAGTAGGTGCGCTATGGGGCTTTCGTGACCGAAAAGAACTGAATGAGAATGGAGCAGATCTTGTCGCTGAGAAACCGACAGATCTGGTAAAAATTTGCGAGGAACATGGAAATGATTAAGTTGGTTGCAAGTGATCTGGATGGGACGTTACTTTTACATAAGGCACAGTCTCTGCCTGAAGAAATTTTTTCGCTGATCAGGCAGTTAGAGGAACTGGGGATTATGTTTGTAGCAGCCAGTGGAAGGCAATATCCGAATATGACAAAGCTGTTTGCACCTGTTGCTTCAGAGATTTCCTATATTTCGGAGAATGGTGCACTGGCAGTGGATCATGGAGAGGTACTGTATCAGGATTCTTTTGACAGAAAGCTGGCAGGGGAGATTATTTCTGCAATCCTGGAAAAGAAGGATGCCGAGTTTACCTGTTCTGCAAAGGATTACCACTACCTGATGCCGAAGACAAAGAGATTTCATGACCATATGTTATATGAAGTAAAAAATGAATGCAGATTTGTAAACAGCATGGAAGAGATGACGGCTCCTATCATGAAGCTGGCTGTGTTTGAACCGGCCGGCCTTACAGAAGAATCTGTGAAATACTGGATGGACAGATTTGGAAAAGAATGTGTTGTTGTCACTTCGGGAAATGAGTGGATTGATTTTATTCCTTTTGGAACAAACAAGGCAAAAGGAATCAGAGAATATCAGAAAAGATATCATATTTCGCCGGAAGAATGTATTGCGTTCGGAGACGAATATAATGATATAGAGATGCTTAAAGCGGTAAAATATGGCTTTGCCATGGAGCATTCCAAGGAGGGGGTACGGGCAGCTACGTCCTATATGACAAAACAGGTTGAACCGGTCCTTGAGAAGCTGATCCGGGCAAAGGGAAAGATTGAGGAGGTTATTTAAATTGTTTACAGAAGAATGTATTAATACGTTTCTTGAAAATCAGGAGCAGCTTTTTCCACAGGCGGTAGCAGAATCATATGAAGCAGCGGAAGCATTCCTTGAGGATTGCATGGCGCAGGTTGTGGATTCTATTGAAGAAGTGAGAGAATATCTGGAAGAGTCAGGCGCTGATGTGGAAGGAATATCAGATGAAGAACTGGAAGATGCAAGTGAAGTATTTGCTCTGCCGGATGGAAAATATCTGATAGTAGAAGGATAAAAACTGTTCGGTCAAATTATGGATATCACGTGATATATCGGAGAAATAACTGTAAAACACAGTTCGGTCCCTGAATATTGGAGAAAATTGAACTCTGATACTCAGGGGCTGAAGTTGTTTTAAGGGAGAAAATACAGATTACATTTCCGGAAAATGTGATGCTATAATGCTTTTATACAGAGAAAAACGATGTTGTGGTCTGTGATGGGAATGAAAAGGGCAGACAGACACAGAAGCATCACAGAACTGTAATTATTCAGTACCTTCAGAGCGGCTGCTGAATAATTACAAATCTTATTATAGAGGGATTTGTAAATGTTAATGGCATCAAACGCAGCATCTCCAAGAAACGTCTT
>NZ_JAJDMJ010000094.1:0-5306 GCF_020593585.1 Blautia sp. DFI.6.71 | reverse complement strand
TCATAGTTTTATAAATACTTACGATTTCTGCTTTTTGCTAAAGTTAATGACATTGCATAAACACTGGGCTTTCGGGACTATTATAGGGTACTGCACTCCGGTGGCCCGGACGGGGAGATCGGCGCTTCCCTGCGTTATCTTTCCCAGCGTTTTACCATGCCGAACCGAACGACTTCTGCTTTGCTCAACGACATAGGAACAGAAGAACTCAGTCATCTGGAAATGGTATCCACTATTGTACATCAGCTTACCCGGGACCTTTCCATGGAGGAAATTGAGAAATCCGGATTTGGACCGTATTATATCGATCACACAGTGGGAGTCTGGCCACAGGCAGCAGGTGGCGTACCATTTAATGCATGTGAATTTCAGAGTAAAGGTGATCCGATCACTGATCTGTTCGAGGATCTTGCTGCAGAGGGTGCGATTGTATAAAGACAACATTGAGGTTTTAAAAGAAAGTTCCCGATAATCTGGCATACTAGCTGCCAGATATGAGAACCCTAGAAATTCCAATGTATTTCAATAGGTACTTCCTTAGTTACAGGGTCTTTTTTGCCAACCAATACATAATCAATCAGCTTTTCAACCGTTTCCCTGTCTAAGTGTTCAAGATTTGTATATTGCTCGATTAACTGTCGTCTGTTGTCGCCAATCAGCATTTTTCTTTCAATAACATCAAGCTGTTTCTGCGTATCAATCATCAGTTTTTCGAGCCTTTCTTTTTGTGTTGAGAAGTCTTTGGATAAATCCAAGTAATCAAGTTCGGAAAGAATACCCTTTACCTTATCTAAATATAATTCTCGGATTCCTTTTGTATATTCCGCAATCTTTTTTTGATAAGCAGCAATCTCCGTTTCCAGAGCTTCTTTTTGACCTCGCAAGTCATTGTTGAATTGCACATTTTGTTCAAGCTCATCTTTGTCAAGATATTCTGCGGATAACTTATTAAGTTCATCAATCACAGCTTTTTCTAATTTGTCTACTGAAATGAAAGAACCTATACAAGCGTCCTTTGCTACATGGCGGTTAGAGCATTGTAAATAATGCTTACCATGATTCTTTGACGAACGCATTGTATAACCACAATTCATACAGCGAGCTTTTCTGGCAAATAAACCGATTGTGCCAACTGTGAAAGGTTTTGCCTTTTGAGCTACCAATGCTTGAACCCTATCCCATAACTCACGGTCAATAATCGGCTCATGTGTACCCTCAACTCTGTACCACTCGTCTTTGGGTCTGGGTTTGTTTTGCTTTGTCTTATAAGAAACGCTGCCATATTTCCCTTGAACCATATTCCCGATATAGATTTCATTCACCAACATATCTGATATGGCAAAATATTTCCATAGGGTACTGTTTTTCGTTTTAGGCTGCTTGTAACGCAAACCATGAAGTCGTTTGTATTCCGTAGGGTTTGGTATTCCTCTGTCATTCAGCATACGGGCAATGGCGGTCTTTCCATATCCCTGTGAAAACAGTGTAAAAACTTCTCTGACAACTTCCGCAGCTTCTTCATCAATAATCAAATGCCCTTTTACGTCAGGGTCTTTTTTGTAACCATACAGAGCAAAAGCACCGATATGGTGTCCGTTCTTTCTTCTGTCAGTGAGAACGCTTTTAATGTTCTCTGACATATCCTCCAAGTACCACTCATTCACCAGACCGTTAATCTGTCTTGATTTCTTATTTCCTTTATTAGCGGTATCTGCATTATCAACAATGCTGATGAAGCGAATACCCCAAATAGGAAAAAGACCGTGTATATATTTTTCCACTAATTCTAGTTCTCTGGTAAATCTGGATTGTGTCTTACAAAGGACAATATCAAATTTACGATTCTTTGCGTCCTCCAACAACCTGTTAAATTCTGGTCGTCGTCTGTCAGAACCAGTGTAATCATCATCACTGTATATGTTGTAGACTTCCCAACCATGCTCTAATGAGTATTGAAGTAACATTGACTTTTGATTCTGAATACTGTTACTGTCGTCTGTTTCTGATTGTTTGTTTCTATCTTCCTCTGATAAGCGGCAATAAATAGCAACTCTTGATTTTGATTCTATCATGCTTCGTTCTCCTTTTTGAGAAGACGAAACAAACTATCTCTACATAATGTTATTATAACATCTTGTAGGATAGTTTGTCTATCATCTGGCAGGAGTTGCCCTTCCTTTATTTTTTTCATATTGATTTATCAACTCTATCCATTTTAGAGTAAATGCTTTTGTAAACGCCGCTTTATCACAATTTTTAAAAACATTCTTGCAAACTACCTTTGCGTCATTTGCCATTGAACCACCTCACTACAATATATTTACAAAGTATGCAAAAATGCTTGTACATTATGAAAGAATTTGTCTATAAAGTAAGAAGTAATCAGATGGCTTTGGAAAGCTCCACTGGAATTTCACCATTCCCATTCTGATGGGTGAACCGCACCATGCGAGTGTATCATTATTCTGATATACGGGTCATGGCAGCAACTTTTCCAACAGTCGCTTACGGATCACTGGCGTGGTCGCTCGCTTCTTTATCCCTCCTTTTCATGGGTCATGGCGTTCCAGTCCGTCGGCTCACCGCATATCAAACGTATCTGATTACTTTATTCAATTTTCAAAGAACACTTGTAAAACGGAGCTGGAATGAGGTGGTATCACACTCCGTATATATTCGCTTATTTCACTCTGACTTCAAAACCTAGAATTGCTTTAATAAGGGCAGCTCTAATTCTGCCTTTCAGTTCCATATCGACCACAATATACATATTTCCGTGTTCATCATAGAACGGGCGTAAACTTGCTTTTGATATGTAAGCGTCATAGTGATTTAAAATTTTCTCTATTGCCACTTCGTCGCCATCAGCAGCTAAACTGATTGTGGAGAATAGAGGACACTTTTTTGTAGACTTCATCATGTTATAATTCCTCCTCGTACATATCTCTAATGAGCTTTAGTGAACACATTCTGTTTCTATAAACAGAGTTTCTGGAAATATCCAAAATCTCTGCGATTTCTGCGTCTGGTAATTCCAGAAAGTAGAACATCAACACAACATTGCGTCGTCTTTCACTTAATTTTTTGATTGCTTCACATAATTTCTCATCATAGACACGAACTTCTGTACCGAACACATCAAAGGAAGTAAATTCAAGCGAGTATTCGTCCGATACACCCAACTGGTTTAATTCCAGCTCTGGTATTTCACAGAAAGATATTTCATGCTTTGCACGTCTGGCAAGTTCTTTGTTGTAGTTCTTTACAGTTCTGCCAATCACCTTACGAGCCAGACAGTCAAATTGAAGTCTTATAGCGTTCTCAAATGAAGAAGGTTTCATAATCTCACCTCCTTTCAAGTTGAAGTTGCTAAAGCGAAAAGGCTTTTTACCTCTTTCCGCACTAACACTCAACACGGAGGGGTGATTTGTAACCCGAATCAGAAAAAAATCAAAAAATTTTTTAAAGTAGCAAAAAAGCACAAGAGCAATACTGACGTGCTGTTCTTGTGCCTTATAAATTGTTCCTGCTATGTGATGTGAAAAACCATATACAAGAGCGATATAATCCGCAAAAGTTAAACGGATTTTTTTAACAAGCTACCAATGGTCGAATGTTGTTGAATGTATAGGCATTCCATGCGGCTACCTCCTGAAGCCGCTAAAACAAAACCAACCAGTAGTTTGTCCACCGTTGGACAAAAATAAAACGGCGGCTGTATGAACCGTCGTTCTATCTAAAAGGACGTATAAAAGCATTACTGCTGACAACGGTTTTTTTTTACCGCCAAGCAGCATATATTGTTATTTACCTGTTCATAGGAACTGATAAACCTTGCAATACGTTTTACTGTACCTGTTACAAATTCTTTAGGAACAGTAAAATGTAGTGAGGTGATTAATTATGCGTAAAACAGAAGATAAATACGATTTCAGAGCCTTTGGTCTTGCCATCAAAGCGGCAAGGATGAAACAAGGTCTGACCCGTGAACAGGTGGGAGCAAAAATTGAAATTGACCCACGCTATCTGACGAATATTGAGAATAAAGGGCAGCACCCAAGTTTACAGGTGTTTTATGACCTTGTAACTCTACTTAATGTGTCTGTTGATGAAATTTTCCTGCCGACCAGTGACAAAGTAAAAAGCACTCGCCGCAGACAGTTGGAACAACAGCTTGATACTTTCGACGACAAAGATATGGTTGTCATGGAGAGCGTCGCTGCTGGTATCATCAAATCAAAGGAAGTGGGGGAAGATTAGTTCCTCCATTTTTATTTGCCTGCCAATCATACGGGATATGGTGATAGGTAATAAAAATGAGCCGATAATCTATGAGATATGAAATCCTCTGAATTATCGGCTCTGCATCTAAGTGTCTGGCTCTTTGATTACTGTTATTTTTAATTTGCTGGCATTAATTAGGTTTTCCTGTTTGCATTTTGGACAATACAGTGGAAAATTTATCAACTTAGTATCCGTTCTGATTTTTGTTCTTGTTTTATTCTTGCATATAGGACAGTATATCCATTTTGCTGTTCCCATTTGTTTCCTTTCTGATATACTATTTTAATGTAAATTCACATGCCAAATAATAAGTGTCATAATCCCAATCTTTAGGGGATTCGAAATAAGAAATACTTACTATTATTCTATAGTGCCCTGATGGGAGTTCGCCATAAACCGAGGAAATATCAAATGGTAAACTTAATCTTTCGGTGGGATTTATAACTGCATCATCTTCGTTATCTTTTGATGGGTCATAAAGTTGAGTTAATTGATACCATGTTTCTGATTGCTCCGCTTCAATTTCAAAATAGGCTTTAGAATAATGATACTCTTTGTTGGAGTTATTTTCTAAAAAAAATTTTGCGTTTTCTAAGTCAGAATACTCTTTTTCACTTGATGTAAGCTCAACATCTGATAAAGTATTAATTTTTTCCTCAGTTCCATAGGACGAAACCTCATAATTCTCTTTGAAATCCTGTGATGATATTATTTCTTCATCTGATGTTGAATTGCACCCGGACAAAATGCTTGTGACAGTTATTAAAATAATACAGATAATTTTTTTCATAATCGAAACCTCCTTTATAAGTGCTTAATGCAATTATATGGGGAAAATGTCTATTTTTCATCAACATATGCAATTTTTATACAAGCTGTAACACAGGCTCCCCCCTTATGATTATTTGAAATTTTTATTGTACCTCCATGCCTTTCACATAATATTTTACAAATGTTTAATCCCAGACCTAGTACTGCATCCGGTTAGTTTCTAAACTATAACCGGATACAACCTGGCCAAT
>NZ_JAJDMJ010000093.1:0-5410 GCF_020593585.1 Blautia sp. DFI.6.71 | reverse complement strand
GGTAATATGTTTTTTATACCACGAATAGAATTTTTTCATTTGTTCCCTCCTCTTTATTTTCATTTCCTGTAGGCGTTTGCGAAACGCCACAAGCCGCATAAATACGGCATTTTTTGTTACCTATAAACAAATAACTCCTCACCGGATATGGTATAATAGAGTTGACTAAAAACTATAAACCTACATCCAAGAAAGGAGTTATTCTGATACTTATGATACCATATAAACAGCTTTCTTTGGCAGATATTTTTTCAGATTGCCATGAAAAATTTGAAAATGACAAACCTGCTTTTCTTTCTCTATTAGAAACCCATATCGATATTGATGAGTTAATTCCGATTTCTTTTAGAAATCATTTCTATGCATCGACGGGCAGAACCCGTAAATACCCTTTGCAAGCTTTTCTGTGGGCTTTGATTATTCAACGTATTTTCTCTATCCCTACGGATCAGCTTCTCCTGACTTTTCTCGCTTACTCAAAATCACTTCGGGAATTCTGTGGTTTTACTAAAGTCCCAGACGCTTCCAAAATCACCCGATTCAAACAGGATTTTTTAGATGACCTCCAGCTTGTTTTCGATAACCTTGTTGATGTTACCGAGCCTATCTGTCAGGCGATTGACTCTGCAAAAGCGGATATGACCATCTTTGATTCTTCCGGCATAGAAGCATTTGTTACCGAAAATAATCCCAAGTATGCTAACAGGATCATCAAACAGCTTAAGGCATACGCGAAAGCTCAGGGCTTTGATAAATCCTATGATCCTTATAAAGCTGCCTATGGTTCCATGCCTTCTCATGCTTCTGCTAATCCTGAGATTAAGCAGCTCTATATCAATGGGCATTTTTACTATGTCTTCAAGTTCGGCATTGTCACTAACGGATTGGGCATCATCCGCCACATATCTTTTTATAACAAAAACTTTATGGCTTCACATCCTGATATCGTTGTCGAAAAGAAATCCGATTCCCCTGACGAAGATAAATGTGTTCATGATTCAAAGCTTTTAATCCCCACACTTAAGGACTTCTTTTCCAAGCATCCTTTGATTAATCCAAAAACCTTCCTGGGTGATGCTGCTTTCGATACCGCACAACTCTATAAGAGCCTTCTTACCGGTGACACTTTTGGTAATGACAAACATTTCTCGAAAGCTTATATTCCGCTGAATGCAAGATCCGGACTTGAAAATCTGGATTATTCCATCAATGAAGATGGTATTCCGTGTTGTCCCCATGATCCTTCTTTACAAATGAAGTACGAAGGCACTTCCAAACTTCACAGTGGAGTAACAAGATATAAATTTGTCTGTCCAAGAATGAAATGGATTTATGATAAATCAACTCAAAAATCCCATCGTCATTGTTTCTGTGACAACCCTTGTACTTCTTCTAAATGTGGGCGGATGGTCTACATCTACCCGGAAAAGGATCTTCGTGCTTATCCCGGAACGATCCGCGGCACCGAAAAATGGGATGATACCTATAAAATCAGGACTGTTGTCGAAAGAGATATCAACCACATCAAAGACAATCTCTGTCTTGCAGGACGCCGAACCCAAAATGAGAGGACTCTGCATGCTGATCTGATTCTTGCCGGGATCACACAACTTATTACTGTTGTTCTCGCAGATAAGATCAATCACCACGAATATATTCGAAGCATAAAACCACTCATAGCTTAGGACTTACCACTTTCATAAAGTCCATAGCTTATTAAAGTGCGCCTAACATGTGCGATTATCCATTTTTCATTCCACAAGTCGTGCTCTTCGCGAATTCTTCCTTGTTTTGGTTCAAGGTTACGAACGAGCACCGCGAGTTTCGCAATTACCTATTATTATATGGACTTATTCCGCAAATCCTTGCTGTTCCATTTCATGTTCTATTTTACCTTCATTTTCCTGACTTGCTGATACGAACAGGTGACGGAATACGAATCTGCAGAATGGTCCGACAACCAGGATCTGCAGTGGGTAGGCTATGATGAAGTTCAGGCAGATGGTCTGGAGCCAGATGAAGATGAGATTTGAAGTGATTCCTGAAGATTCGATGGTTCCAAGCAGGCTCATCAGCGGTACCATTGTGCAGACGGTGAAGGTCTGGATGCAGAGGATGATGAAGATCGGGCGGTCAGTTGGTTTGGCTACGCGGAACGCGAAATATTTGGATGTTTTGCTGGCGATGAAGAATGCGCAGAGGAATCCGATGAACCATTCCAGCGGAAAAGAATGCAGTGCGTGACTGAATGTAGCCGCCTGAAGTCCACCGGTGTGGATAGCGACGTTATAAACGCCCATGATAAAGATTATACAGCCGGATGTGATAAGGGTGAAAATAAATTCCTGAAATTTTGTTTTTGGCATAGTTAAGCCCTCCTCATAAAATAATAAAAAACTCCATATAAACGCAAAAATGCCGCCTACCCGTCTGACAATGGATAAGCGACATTTTTTGTCGTATTTATTCTATCAGTTATTGGGATTCTATGTCATGGGAATTTTGCACAAAATATAATCGTGAAATAATAGCTTTAGAGTCTTTTTGACAAAGGGATAGGAACGTTTATTCATGGATGAGGATAAAATAAAGTATAAATAGAAGTTACAAATTCACTTGACAACCGAATAATTTTCTGCGTATATTGTAAAAAAATGAGATATTCAGTGACTGAGAAGTCTGATTATGGTTACTGGTTATTGCGTTCTCAGTAACGGATTATGAAAAGCAGTCTGACATAACGAGCGACAAAAAGTCACAAGGATCAGCAGAAAGGGGCAAAAACTATGGATTTAAAGAACTACTCAACAGGGGTACAGCACATTGGAATTCCGACAAATGACATTGGTAAAACAGTAGAATTTTATCACAAATTAGGTTTTGAAACAGCATTTGAGACAGTAAATGAGGAAGCAAACGAGAAGGTTGTTTTCCTGAAACTGGGAACTCTGGTAGTGGAGACTTATGAGAACCATGCAGCGAAAATGGAGCATGGCGCGATCGATCATGTTGCACTTGACGTAAAAGATATTGAAGAGATTTTCCAGTATATCAATGAAGCTGGTTTAAATTCTACACAAGATACCATTCATTTCCTGCCATTCTGGGAAAATGGAGTGAAGTTCTTTACAATTGAAGGACCGAATAAGGAGAAGGTGGAATTTAGTCAGTATCTGTAAATAAAAAGGAAATAATCATTAAGGGTCGATACATTGACGGAAACAGTGTATCGGCTTTTTTGGTAATGTTGGATTAATAAGTGGGGGTGGTGCGAATGCGTAAAAAATATCATGAGCTGTCTTTGGCGAAAAAATTTTCTCTTACAAGTATTGGCTTCTTTTTTCTCACAATCCTTGTATTAACTGTATTGATTCAGTTTTTATACGAAAAATCAGTATTAAATATCACCAGCGAAAGCTATAAGGAAAAGTTTGAGATAGTGTCTGATAACAGTCAGAGTATATTAGAGAATTCGGGAAAGATAGCTAAGGTAATATTAACAGATGAAGCAATACAAAACTGGTTTTTACAGGATTCTGAGGAATCAGCAGATCAGTTAAAATATAAAATGCAGGTAGAGAAACGTCTGGATTATTTGGATGCATTGTATCCAGATAAACAGTATAGCAGTATTTCTGTTTTTGACTCATATGGACATATGGTAAATTCTAACAGTATTCGATCTGAGACATCAAAATACGAACAGTTTTTTAACATAATAAAAGAGAATTATAACGTAAAATGGTTGGATTTATATGAAGTATCCCTGGGAGATTATGAGAAAAATGGAATTGGTTATATCAGATATTATAGAGATTACGATTCGGGACTTATTAAAGGATATGTTCTTATAGAATATCAGTCGCCACTTCTGATAAATAATTTTGCACATATCAGATATGGGGAGACAGGCAGTTATCTGATTGCTGATACAGATGGAAACAAAAAAATAGAAAATGATCAGGATGTATCAGGAAATATTTCGGAAGAAGAGTATTTTCAATGGGCTGAAGATAATAAAAAAGGAGGAAAAGTATTCAGGATTGACGGTAAAAGATATCTTGTGACAGCGTCAGTAATCCCTACACTGGATTGGCTTATGATTGGTCTGACACCAGTGAATGAACTTACAAAAGCCGGGAAAGCGATGACACAGATTATTTATGTAGTAGGAATTATTGCTGCTTTAATCAGCACATTTTTCAGCCTGAGGGTTTCTCACAGTGTAACAAAGCCTTTGATATATTTGACAGATACCATGAAAAAATTTGGAAAAGGAGATCTTTCTGTACGTGTTCCTGTATTGTATGAGGATGAAATTGGAATATTATCGGAAGAGTTTAATAAGATGTCTGAACAAATCAGGCAGCTGGTTGATCAGGTATATAGAGAGCAACGGGCAAAAAGAAAATCTGAGCTTGCAGCACTTCAGGCACAGATTAATCCACATTTCTTATATAATACATTGAATAGTGTAAGTTCGCTTATCAAAATGAATTGTCCGGATGAAGCATTTATCATGATTCAGGCGATTGGTACATTTTATAGAACTTCACTTAGCGATGGAAAAACATTAATACCGCTGGAACAGGAAATAACAAATATAGAGAATTATATAAAAATACAGAAAGTCAGATATGGAAATAAAATAGAATATGAGATTGATATAGAAAATGAAATTTTGCAGGAGTGGATTGTAAAACTGACACTTCAGCCATTGATAGAAAATTCTATATATCATGGTATAAAGGAAATGAGGGGAAAAGGAATTATCCGAATCAAAGGATGGAAAGAGAAGAATAAGGTTTTTATTCAGGTGTCAGATAATGGGCTTGGAATTCCAGAAGAAAAATTAGAAGAACTGTTTAGTAAAGATTACAGAGAAAAAGGCTCAGCATTTGGATTATTTAATATTCAACAAAGATTGCAGATTTATTTTGGAAAAGAATATGGTCTTACAGTAGAAAGTAAACTGAGTCAGGGAACGAAGGCAACAGTGTGCATTCCTGTAGATTTTAAGAGAGAAGAGGATAGAAAATGCGGGTATTCCTTGTAGATGATGAATTTTTGCAGAGAGCGTTAGTGAAAAAAACAGTTGACTGGAATAGTCTGGGTATGGAAATATGCGGAGAAGCAGAAGACGGAGAAGAAGCATTAAAGAAAATTTTGGAAGAAAAGCCGGATATTTTAATTATGGATATTAATATTCCATATATGAATGGAATTGAAGTATCTAAAAAAGTAAAGGTTATTTTTCCAGAAATACAAGTAATTATATTGACCGCTTATGGTGAATTTGAATATGCAAGGGAGGCACTTTCTTTTGGAGCAGTCAGTTTTGTGCTGAAACCGTTGGACCCCAATGTGGTCAACTTAAGCCCAGAACATTGATATTTCAATATTTCTGGGC
>NZ_JAJDMJ010000092.1:0-5426 GCF_020593585.1 Blautia sp. DFI.6.71 | reverse complement strand
TAACAACAAAAAAATGCCGTATTTATGCGGCTTTTGGCGTTTCGCAAACGCCTATCAAGCTTTTGAATTATCTGTGTAATATCACGTCGTCCATTTTCTGTCAACATAAAATTCAATTTTTTTAACTTTTAGGTTTTTATTATTGAACTTTTGCATAATATGTGTTATATTTCAATTACGAAAAGGAGAACATTATGAAGAAAGAAAACACTGCAATTCGTTTAAAAACAATAATGAATATGCGCGGACTTCGGCAGGTTGATATTCTTAATTTGACTGTTCCATATTGTCAAAAGTATAATGTAAAAATGAATAAGTCAGATATAAGTCAATACTGTTCTGGAAAAACAGAGCCTAACCAAGAAAAGCTTTTTATTCTAGGAAATGCATTGAACGTAAGTGAAGCATGGCTTATGGGTTTTGACGTTCCTATGGAAAGAACTCCCTATAAAGCAGAATCTGTTCAGAACTCTTCCGTCTCTGCTCAGTGCAAGGAAATCATAGAAATCTGCAATCAGTTGTCTCCTCATAACCAGAGAAAGGTTCTCGCCTACTCTAAGAACCTTCTCTCCGCCCAGCAGATGGAAGAAGATCTTCTTGCAGCTCATGCCCGGACGGATGTTGAGCAAACACCCGAAGGTGTTCAGCATGATTTGGATATTATGAATGATGATTCAAAATGGGAGGAATGATATGGCATTAGATATATTGGAATTGCGTAAACTATGTATACCTAAAAACATTCGTATTACACTCCACGCAGCTAAAAGGCTGGAACAGCGTAGGATATTCTTAAAAGATGTAATAGCCTGTATTATGAATGGAGAAATCATCGAACAATATCCAGATGATTATCCTTACCCCAGTTGTTTAATTCTGGGGATGAGCATCGAAGATAAATATCTTCATGTAGTCATCGGAAATCACGAATCGGATTTGTTCCTTATAACAGCTTATTTCCCCAGTTTTGATAAATGGGAATCTGATTTCAAAACCAGAAAGGAGAATGCATAATGACTTGTTTTTACTGCAAAGGTAATATTGAATCTTCTACAACAACTTACATGACTGATTATCAGGGATGCTATATCATTATCAAGAATGTTCCTTGTGAAAAGTGTTCTCAATGTGGGGAAGAATATTTAAATGGTGAAACACTTGAACGAATTGAAGAAATTATTCAAAAAGTTAAAGGTATGCTGACTGAAATTGCAGTTGTTGACTACAAGCAAACAGCTTAGAGAGAACCGTTTTATTTTAATCGCTAAAGAGGTGATCCCAATTGAATTACGAACAATTACTGACTGCTGCCGATCAAGAAGGGTTACTTGTTAAAGAACAACCTCTTACTGAACATGATGGCCTGATCCGCGGCAGTCGCATAGCAATCCGAAAGGATATAGAAGCACAAGCAGAAAAATCCTGTGTGCTTGCCGAAGAAATCGGGCATTATCGCACCAGCTCCGGAAACATTTTAGACCAGAATAAGGTAGAAAGCCGAAAGCAGGAATATCGAGCTCGGCTTTATGGGTATAATCTAAAGATTGGACTTACCGGTCTGATCAGCGCTTATGAAGCAGGATGTGGGAATCTTTATGAGATGGCTGAATATCTGAACGCTACGGAAGAATATTTAAAAGAGGCTATACAGTGTTATCATTCTAAATACGGTGTATACGCTGTTGTTGATAATTATGTTATTTATTTTGAACCATTTGCGGTGATACATATGATTTCATCAGCAGATTAAAGAACGGAGCTGTTATTACCAGATTCGCTATTGGAAGAATATAGAGATTTTACTATTGAACAGATGTCTAGAATGACTGGATATCACCAAAAGCTCATAGAACTGCGAATGAGTTCTTGAATACAGGAGGTTTTTCACATGAAAAAGACATTATTAAAATATTTTACAGTTGCCCTAATTACAATCAGCACCATATCTATGCCGCTAACTGTTAAAGCAGCTCAAAAAAGTAACATTTCCATTCGGCCAAATGTAGCATACTCTAAATATGACATCACCGGTGATGGCAAAGCTGATAAAATTCGAATAAATTTCAAGTCGGAATCTTATCTGAACATTGAGGTGAATGGCAAAAAAAGTTTTAGTTTAAACGCCCAAAACATATATCTTGTAAATGCAGATCTTTATACTCTCAATGGAAATAAACATTTTTTGAAGCTAAAATGCCAAGACATTGATAATGATCACATTGATTACGACAAATTATTGACTTATAAATCTGGAAAACTTGTATCTGCTGTCAATTTAATGTCGCATCGTAAAGGTGCTTTCAATGCTCGCCATAATAGTTTTACTCAAAAAGTTGGTGCAAATTACATTCAAATCCGTATGCAGTCAATGCCAGGAGGAGTCGGTTCTATTCAATATACCATAACTTATAAACTTTCCGGAAGCTCTCTGAAGCTTTCCAAAACTACATATCCTGTCACTTATTCCAAATCATACAATCCCCTTCTTGGTGGACAAAATATGTGGAAATGTGCAAAATCATTGAATATAAAGAACGCCCCTAACGGAAATATTATCTATACAACAGATGCTTACGAAGTATGTACTGTAAATAAAATTAAATATTCTGGCGGCAGTGCCTATATATATATCCGGGCTGAGGATGCTGATATTTCTGGATGGGTAAGATGCCCTAATTCCTATACAAGCAGATTTTTTGAAGAATCCCTGTTTATTTAATTATCATTGCATTCAATAATGTCTTCAAAAAGTGCCCTTACTGGTAACAGCAACCAAACATTCTCGTTTGAACAGATGCCTCGAATGACGGGGAATCACCAGAAATTGATTGAATTGAGAATATCTAATAATTCAGATTTAGATCCGAATTATTTAATATTCTTTCACCTTATAAAGACATACATTTCAATGGTCAAAGCATATTTGATGTTTTGGGTTTTCCAAACGATTTGCTTGAACGTTTAAATCAGCTAATCACACAAAAATTCATATAAAAACCGCCCCTGCTGGTAACAGGGACGGATCAAGAATCTCCGAAGAGATCCAGTACTTTAGCAAAGATATTGTATCATCTTCGGAGCAGTTACACAAGTCGAACATTTGTATATATGTGATCACATCAATGGATTAACGAAAGGAGTTTTCATTATGCCATTACCCAAAGAACGGATTTATACAATAGATGACATCTACGCTCTTCCGGATGGCGAACGTGCAGAGCTGATTGATGGGCAGATCTATATGATGGCACCGCCTAATACCAGACATCAGGTAATCGTCGGTGAACTGTATGCTACTATCCGCAATTACATTAAAAGTAAAAACGGATCCTGTAAACCATATGTTTCTCCATTTGCAGTGTTCCTGAATGAAGATAACAAGAACTATGTCGAACCAGACTTAACAGTTGTCTGCTCACCGGACAAAGTAGATGAAAAAGGTTGTCATGGTGCACCTGACTGGGTAATTGAGGTTGTTTCTCCTGCTACCCAGAGTAAAGATTACGGAATAAAGCTGTTTAAATACCGTATGTCCGGAGTCAGGGAATACTGGATCATTAATCCTATGAAGGGGATTGTAAACGTTTACGATTTTGAAAATGAATCGGGTACCGGATTATACTCTTTTGATGATGAAATTCTAGTATGTATATATCCCGATTTATCAATTGTGATCTCTGAATTATTATAATAAAAACCGCCCCTGTTGGTAGCAGGGACGGCTCAAGAATCTCCGAAGAGATTCCGTACTTTGGCAAAGATATTGTATCATCTTCGGAGCAGTTACACAATCAGAACATTTGTGTGGCTGTTATTTTTATACTTAAAATTACATATTTTATAAAACCGAGGTGATATTTATGAGCAGTAAAGTGGCATGTCTTTACATCCGCGTCTCGACAGAGGACCAAACAGAACTTTCTCCTGATGCGCAGAAACGTCTTTTGCTGGATTATGCCCAGAAGAATGACATGATTGTTTCCGGAGACTTTATCTTTACTGAGAGTGTTTCCGGCCGGCATGCACAGAAGCGCCCGGAGTTTCAGAAGATGATTGCCCTGGCGAAGCAGCCCTCTCACCCCATTGATGTGATCCTGGTATGGAAATTCAGTCGTTTCGCCCGTAACCAGGAAGAGTCTATCGTATACAAGAGCATGCTCAAGAAGGATAATGTAGACGTGATCAGTGTATCTGAACCATTGATCGAGGGACCTTTTGGCAGCCTGATTGAGCGCATCATCGAATGGATGGATGAATACTATTCCATTCGATTGTCGGGTGAGGTCTTGCGTGGCATGAAAGAAAAAGCCCTGCAAAAAGGCTATCAGACATCTCCCTGTCTTGGCTATACTGCAGTTGGACATGGAAAACCTTATATCATTAATGAAGCTGAATATGCCATTGTCTCTTATATCATGGACCTGTATGATAATCAGAACTTAGATGAAACAGCTATTGCCAGGCGTTGCAATGATCTCGGATACCGGACAAAACGGGGAAACCTCTTTGAACGGCGCAGCGTTGACCGGATTCTTGGAAATCCCTTCTATTGCGGAACTGTTGTCTGGAACGGAGTGGAATTTGAAGGAAACCATGAGGTACGTCTTTCCAGGGAACGGTACGAAAAACGTCAGAAGCTGATCACTTCCCGGAAACGCCCGGTCAAGGCACGGAATGTCTCTGCCTGTAAGCACTGGCTATCCGGTCTTTTGAAGTGCTCTGTCTGCGGGGCCACGCTTTCTTACACCGGTAATAATAAGTGTCCTTATTTCCAGTGCTGGAAGTACGCAAAAGGATTTCATAAGACTTCTGTTGCCTTATCGGTCAAAAAGGCTGAAGAAGCTGTGATAAGTTATTTTGATCAGATCTT
The DNA here is from genome assembly GCF_020593585.1 of Blautia sp. DFI.6.71. NCBI lineage: Bacteria > Bacillati > Bacillota > Clostridia > Lachnospirales > Lachnospiraceae > Blautia > Blautia sp. DFI.6.71. Next base: position 556 of record NZ_JAJDMJ010000092.1, on the reverse strand, counting down.
AGATGGGGCAGAATTTACATATGTATGCAAAAAGAAAAAGACCGATCATTCACTGCAGATCGAGCAGCTACAAAAAGAGATCGGTAAGCTCACCATGAGAGAAGGCAGAATCAAAGAGGCTTATGAGGCAGGAGTAGATACTCTGGAGGAATATAAGAATAATAAGGACCGTCTGGTATCAGATCGATTAGAATTGACTGCTGCCCTTTCACAGCTATTACAGGAAGAACAGGCAGAGCAGCCTGACACAGAAGAAATCCTGAAAGAGATCCGTTCTGTTGCGGACGTCCTGAAGAATCCAGACGTAGGTTATGAAGAAAAGGGAAATCTGATCAGAAGTGTTGTAGAGCAGATCATATATGATAAAGAATCCGGAAAAATGTCTTTTGACATCATTATTTCCTGAATTTCAGACCTCTATAAAAAGTGCCATTTCGGTCATTTTAACACTTTCGTAATATTTTTTCAGAATTAAAAATCCCGCAAACCCGCATAAACACTCAATGTCATTAACTTAAAAGCAGAAGATATTTATTCCTAAAAGGATTAGATATCT
>NZ_JAJDMJ010000091.1:0-5625 GCF_020593585.1 Blautia sp. DFI.6.71 | reverse complement strand
AAAAAAATTGAATTTCTGGCTAATTTATACTTGACTTTTCATAGCTGGTCTCCTAGCACATCTTCGATAATATTTCTCTTGGTCGCATTTTCAAAATATATAGTGTAGAAAAACTAATAGAAATACCTATTAAGCTCAATCCTATTAAGAATAGTTTTATAATTTCAACAACCCCTATTTTGATTTGTGCCTCATATTCTGTAAATTCACTATCTGCATGATCCAAAGTTCCATCATTTAAGCTTTCAAGATATAAACCTTCCTCTGATACTTCATCCACTTTTTCATTTGTTACGGTATATTCGATAAATTCTTCTGCCACTGCTTTACTTGGTAAATATGCAATGGAAAATGCTACGCTTCCAATCAGCAATACTTCTAATAAATATTGTGATATTATTTGTCGTTTTTTTATTCCCAAAGCCAAATACACTCCCGTTTCATGAATTCGTTCTCTATTCCACATTGTTAAAACTAACGTAAGTATAACAATACTAATGCCAATACATATCCATAGTAATATGTCTGTTATTGTATCTATTTTTTTTAACGAACTAATCGTTGTCTGATAAGTTTCGTTATTAGCATTAACTTCAAACGCTTTATTATCAAATCCTTCTAGTTTCTTTATTTTTTTTATAATTTTTTCAAGACAGGCGGGATCTTTTATCGTTACCAGTATTTTGTCATATCCATAAATATAATCTTGTTTTTCCACATTTAATAATGTTTTTAAATCCGTATAAATTCTATTTTGAAGCTTATCATAAGCAGTTACCATATCTAGTGCTTTTTCGTCAATTTGGGGTTCAAATATCCCAACTACTGTCACTGGTACGCTTTTTCCACTATTATCCAGTATCATAATTTTATCATCTACATTTACTCTATTCAGCTCTGCTATTTCCCTGCTTAATAATACTGCCCCTTGTTCTTTTGAAGTTAGTGGTCGCCCTTTTATCAATTTTACTTTTCCACTAATAAAATCTTCATTTGTTTTAGAATCATTCGTCGCTACCATTTTTTTTAAATTTTTAAACTCCTCATCAAGAGCAATAGTTCCTTGAATGGACTGTATTCCTTCTACTTGGCACAAAGTTTCCGTTGTTCCATTACAAAACTTTACGCCTTCTATCTCCTCGATTCTTTTTATCAAATCTGAAGATAACTGCTTTGTTGAATACATCAGTATATCTTTTGCACCATTTTCCTCTACTTCTTCTTCATGATAATAAGGATTGTCTTTAGAATATTTAACGTTAATTTCAAAACTCCCTCCTAAGGACTCTCTCAAATGCTCCTCTGAAACTCTAAGAGTTCTTTTTACCGTTAATGTTGATAAAATAAATACACCGATAATAAATAGTATCATAAAAATCAACAAACATTTGCTTCTTTTCCTAGCAACATACCGTATTGCTCTTTTCCAAATCATCATTAAAACTCCTTTCCATCAGCTAAATAAATGTTCTGCTTAGGTCAAAAAAATATAATAAAAAACCTCTACATATAGATGTTACCAAATATATGTGGAGGCTGTATAAAAGCTATATGGAATTAGTATGAAATCATTTTATCTTGTTTCTAAAATAGATTACAAACTTCATTTGTAACTCATTTGTATGACTCTTTCTAAAATCGTATGGAATGTCTAATATTGTCAGAATCGTATGTACTATATACAATCCCAGACCACTACCACCATGCTCCCGAGAGTGACTTGATTCCATCCTAAAGAATGGTTCAAAAATTTTTTTCAAATTTTCTCCTTCTATAATTTCTCCTTCATTTACAATTTCTAACATGTATTGTGTATAATTCAATTCTACAGACTTTCCTGTTTCTGTATATAATACAGCATTCATAATTATATTAGAAATTGCTTTCCTCAGTAAATTTTTATCAGTAACGATTTCATCATTACTAGATATATTAACAGAAAAATGTATCTTCTTCGCTTTTGCAATCATCTCGTAAGGGACTATAATTTCTGATAAAAAATCTGCAACTTTAATTTTTTCTTTAATTATATTCTTCCCTTCTCCATTCAAGCGAGTAGTTTCAAGTATGTTTTGTACCATTAAATTTAATTCTTCTATCATCATTTTACATTCTGGCAAATATTTAGAATAATCTTTATATTTCCCAATTTTTAAAATCATATTTTCTAACATAGCATTACAGGCAGTAAGAGGTGTTTTTAATTCATGAGATGCTGCATATAAAAAATCAATTTTAAATTTTTCATTCTTTGCTGTACTCTCAAGCTGCTCTCTCAATTGTTCAATTGTAAAAAAAAGTTTTTCATACAACTGGTTTATATTATTGGATAATTGTTCAAATTCATCATTCGTATATACCGAACAACTTATACCTGCCTCCAAATTTGCCATACGCTTCGTTATATCAACCATTTCCTTTATCGGTTTTACTATCATTTTTGCCCCTAAATATGAAACTACAAAAATAACAATTGTACAGCCCAAAAATGAATATACTAATCCCTCTGACAGTGATTTCATTAACATATCTGAAGTATCAAGTTCTGCTACAATTCCTACATTTGCAGACATTTTACTCCCGCCATCTACTATACACACTTTGGGAACGACAATCCATATTGTAATGTGAGCAATTATTATAATAAAAAGCATAATACATAATGAATACAAAAATATTTTTTTTAAAAAACTTGATTTTCTCATTTTTTATTTACATGACATTTCTAAACTAAGAAATACCTTTTCCCTTCTATAAGATTTTGCTATATAGTAAGCTCTTAATAAGAATAATACCTTATATAATATCAAGTTGGTATTCTTTTGGATGAGTTCCTGATATGTTTATTTTAAATCTTTTTACTTTTATGATCTTTTCTGTCAATACCCAGAAACAAATTTCAGAAGATAAGAATATATCGTACAAGTTTACAACACATATTTTACAGATTATATGTCCTATATAAATAATGTTAATGATATTTACTAATTTCTATCATCTTCTATTTCATCCATTCGATACCCAATTCCTTTAACAGTAGAAATACAGTCAATACCAAATTTTCGTCTAATATTTTTTATATATGTATCAATTGTTCTATCTAAAATTTCAGCATCATTTCCCCAAATGCAATCAATTATACGCTGTCTACTTAATACAATCCCTTTATGCTGTGAAAAATATTTTATAAGTTCTATCTCCTTAGGTGTTGCTTCACATAATTCACCCTGAACCCAAATTTTATACCCGTCAAGATCTACAACTGTATTTTTCAATCTGATCATATTCCTTTTCTCCGTCTGATTGTTCTTACTTCTTTTTAACAATGCACGAACTCTCCTTCCCAAAACAATCATCGAAAATGGCTTTGTCATATAATCATCTGCATCTCCATCAAAACTTAATACTTGCATAGACTCATCATTTATTGCCGTGAGCATTAAAATCGGAACATTACTAAATTCCCTAATTTTAGATAACAATGCAATTCCTGTAATTCCCGGAAGCATAATATCTAAAATAATCAAACCATAATTTTCATCCGCTAGAATTTTGCACACTTCTTCTCCGTTGTAAACACTGGTAACACAGTAATTCAAACTCTCCAAGTATTCTGCTATTGCTTCATTTGTTTTATGATCATCCTCTACTACTAAAATTTTTTCCATTAAAACCCTCCATTATTTTTTCTCATTATATACAAATAGATTTTCATATATCAGTATATCATAAAAATATTTTAAAGTATAAAATCATCCTCTTTCTTACATTGAATCATTATAAGCTTCTGCTTGTAATTTGTATAAAGAATAATATTTATTCTTAGCTTTCATTAAATCTTGATGAGTACCGCATTCTATGACCTTTCCCTCTTCCATCATAAAAATATAATCTACTATATCCGTATTTGAAAAACGATGCGTAATTAAAATGCTCATTTTTCCTTTCATAAGCACTTTCATTTTCTGAAAAATCTCAAACTCAGCTTCAGGATCTAATGCGGCAGACGGCTCATCTAAAACCAATATAGATGCCTTTTTCAAACACGCTCTAGCTATTGCTATTTTTTGCCACTGTCCTCCTGATAACTCACTTCCCTCATCCCATTCTTTCTCCAAAATAGTTTGATATCCTCGAGGTAAATTCTGAATAAATTTATCAGCCCCTGCAATAGCTATAGCTTTTTTTATGTATTCCATGTTACCCATATACGCTATATTCCCTATTCCTACATTCTCATTCACAGTCAGCGGATATTTAACAAAATCTTGAAAAACCACTCCTATATTCCGATATAAACTTTGTAAAGAGTATTCTTTAATATCCACACCATCAAGAAAAATATTTCCTTTTTCGGGATCATACAGCCTCATAAGCAACTTTACCAATGTTGTCTTACCAGACCCGTTTAACCCCAACAATGCGTACACTTTTCCCCTTTCTAATTTTAGGGATATCCCTTTCAATACATAATTCTCACTATTGGGATATCGAAACCATACATCCCTAAATTCAATTGTTGAAAATTTATCCACCAAAAATTCTCTTTTCCCATCTTTTAAAGTACTTTCCATATTTAGCAATGATAAAAGACTTTCTATATATAAATTATCAGTGTATAAAGAAGAAATAGCATCCATAAGTGAATTAATTGAATTTTCCATATTATCAAGAGCCGAAATGTACATAGTAAAATCTCCTATAGTTTTCTTTTTCAAAAAAGATTCATATAGTATAAATATCCTAACCCCAAATGAACAAACTGTATGTCCAAAATCAGTCAACGTAAATTCAATCAAAAATTTCCTTTTATAGTTCTTATCTTCTTCAATATATTCATTATAAATATTAAGAATTTTCTTTTTTAAATATGATAATGCATTATATATTTTTAATTCTTTTATATTATCATATTCCAAACATAATCCTATTAAATAATCCACCATACGCATTTTTTGGACTCTTGAAACATAAATTTTGTACTGCTTATATGCAATGTTTATGCTAACATAAAAAATAGGAATCATAACCAAGCAGGCTACGAGTGCTACTGATTTATTCAAAGAAACAATGACTGTTACTACGCCAATAAAAGTAGTAAAATACTGTACTAGTGAAACTAACATAATCAGAATACTCATACATCTAGCCACTGATTCATTACTAACCTTTTCAATTGTATCATACATCTCCGGATCGTCAAAACACTCCATATTTAACTCATCTATTTTACCCATTAACTTTTCTGTAATATTACGATTTACATACTCCTGCGCAATTTCTCTATAATATATACCTAAACGAGTTAAAAAATTGGTTACTCCTGTACAAAGTCCAATACACAGCAACCAAAAAATCGAGAATTTTATATCTCCAATTATCAAGGATTGAGTAACTGAGTCTACAAGTTGCTTCCACAAATACACATTTACAGAAACAACTATCCCCAGCATTACATTGCAAAAAACAAGTTTTGTTACCAAGAATGGAGCTGTTTCAAATATTAACTTTATTATTTTTATAATATTAAGTACAAAATTTTTAATATCTTTTATTTTTTCCATTTATATACTTGTATGATGTTATTAGAAGCAAAAACAACATACTTCCTTTCTTTTTTTGTTT
>NZ_JAJDMJ010000090.1:0-6530 GCF_020593585.1 Blautia sp. DFI.6.71 | reverse complement strand
CGCAAGTCCGGATTCTGTGAGGGGCGTACGACCGCAAGGGGTGCGTCTACTCGACACCGAAAATAACCTATAATACAGAATTCCTTACCCACATATAAAAACATCCCAGCTGTATGAATAATATACATAGTCGGGATGGTTTTAATTTTCAAAATCTGTAAGATTTAAGTGACGGGAGTATGTCGCATCCAAGTGCCGTTTATCTAACTCAAAATATCAAGCCTTTTTGAAATAAGTTCCTCCATTTGCTCTTTTTGCTCTGCTGACAAGCAAGATTCTTCTATCTGTGTAAAAAGTTTTGCCTTTAATGAGCATACTTTTTTCATCATACGTTCCGCAGAATTTAATGGAATCCCACAGGATTCTGCCAGTATCCGAAATTCTTTCTTATGAATATTACGTTTTTTGCCATTTATTGTGAGTGCCAGCTGTTCTTTATCTTCTGGCATGATCACATTAACAGGAAGCATATCGTATGCTTTTGATAATTGGAAATTTCTACTACCAGGCTCCGTTTCCTTTAGCGAAAAGTTTTTCAAATGCATATCTGAATTTCCCATAACGAAAGATCCAACAACACGCAGAAACAGCTCTGACAGGTCTAAGCCCGGTGTTGCAGAACATTTTTTTATGATTCTTCCGCATTGTTCATAAGAACCTTTATATTTATCCTGTGTCAGCCTGTAAGACAGCTGGCAGAAATCTTCCATGGCATATAGTTTGGTCTCTTTTTCTGATATTTCCCGGTCTATCCTTTTAGTAATATACGCGTATTCATCATTCATTTTTATAAGAGCATGGGGAACCGTCTGGATTCCCATAATTTCTGCGAGACGCATTGCCAGATCCTCAAATTCCGGCATATTATCAAATTCTTCCGTTTGCGGCTTCAGGATATATCCTGTCGGATAGTCCACAATTGTAAGTCTTGCATTAAGATCTGTTGATAAATGCAGGGAAAGCTTTTTCTGAACTCCCGGCACAGTAAGTCCCTCATTTACTATTTCATTTGCCAGGATTTCCAGTTGCTCTTTCGTAATATCCAAGATTGGTAATTCATCTGTCTGAAAAAATCTCTTTACACACTTTTTATGCCAGCACCATTCTTTTTCCACATTCGTTGCACTATTTGTTATTGGCTTTCCACAACACAAGCATTTCATACCTTTTCTCTCCTGATACAAACATCGCCAATGCAGTCTCTGCAGGCAGATAACAGTAATCCAAACCGGTCTTTCTGGTTGATTTTCCAGTTTCGGCTGACCACCCCCAGAAGCCATCCTTCTGGAATCAGTCCGTCAAAAAAAGGAAACAATATAGTTGTCTCATAAGGCTCCTGACGTAATGGAAGTGTCAGGCTTACTGCCACTGCATCTTCTCTGTCCAGATAATCCTGGTCATAAGTAAAAATATACCCTTCTTCAGTTTCTGCAATAATTCCGGAAAAATGATTTTGAATATATACATATCCCTTTCTATATTCTGACTCCACCTGCTAATCCTCCTTTTTTCCTGGTACAGCTTCTTTCCCAAACATTGCCAGTGCCTGATTCACTTTGTCCAGACGCACAGTTTCTTTTCCCTGTTCCAATTCCCTTACAAAACGAAGTCCAAGTCCGGAACGGATTGCAAAATCCTCCTGCGTCAGCCCTGCTTTTTTTCTTTCTTCTTTTATATAATCTCCAATTGTACTCATATTAAACATATTAATCCCGTTCGGGTATAATTTCAAGCGAATTATATACAAAAATCCCGTTCGGGTATAATTTATATATTTCTATATCAAATCATCCCGAACGGGTATAATACTATTTTTATGTTTTGTGCCCCGGGTTCCGATTTATTGTGGTAATAGGGAAAATACAGACACGATTGTTGAAATCTATTTTCGCTGATCCGACACCGTCAGTTTTTTAGGTAGATCCTCTGGATATTTTATATTTTATGAGTCTCATTATATACTGTTATTTATTGCAATCAGCGTAAAACAAGAAGAGTTTTTTCAATACATCATCAGATTTATGTGCAATAACTGCCTGTTTTTACTGCGACTGTCAACAATTATCCACTTATAAATCATAAAATCCAGATATTCCTCAAGTCTGAAATCAATTCCCCATACGAAATTTTCTCCAAAATCAACCTGTCCACCACCCAAAGGGGAACTATAATCATGACAAAGATTAAGAATACGAAGAAAGGCATGGCTAAGAAAACCTTAAGTATGTCTCTCGTCGTTGCAATGCTGGCAACCTCTAACGTGCCGGTTTGGGCTGCTGAGTTCAGCGATGGTACTGACGCTTCCGTAGCTACTGAAGCAGATGCGTTCGCTGCAGAAGCTCCTGTTGTTGACGATACAGAAGACGCAGCTCCAGCATCTGTAATGGTAAATGAAGCTGATATTACTCTTAACTTATCTGCAGACAGCAAAAAAGTTGTTTGGGGAGGAGCATCTGTTATCAGTGGTACTGTAACTAAAACTGACGGATCAGAAGTAGAAGGTGGATGGCAGTATCGTTGGGTTGACGAAAAAGGTATTGCATATGCATCTTCTAACGGAAAAGTAGACGATGCAGTTGATATGAGTTTGAATACAACAGCTGACATGGCTGGAAAAACATTAACTCTTTATGTTTACGATGTAGACAGCAATCAGCAAACTCTTTATGACATTAACACAGGTATTTCTGTAGCTGTAGAAAAGAGATCTTTAAATTCTGTGACTGCTACACCTGCAACCACAACAAAAGCATACAACGGTTTTGCTCAGACTATTACTGAAGCTGACGGCGTTGCACTTACTGTTCTGGATTCTGAAAATGCAAATGTAGCTGCTGATGCTTATGAAACATCTGTAACTAATGCAACTAATAATAAAGAAGAATTCAAACTTACTGTAACAGCAAAAGAAGACTCTGCTTACACAGGCAGTGCTGAACTTGTAATCGGTAAGGTTACAGCAAAAGCATATGCAAAAGGAGATATCCTTGCAACAGCAACAAAAGGACAGTCCTATCAGTATACAGGTAAGGCTATTAAGATTTCCAAAGATAACATTACATTAAAAGAATCTGCTTCCAGTAATAAAGGCGCTGATGGAAAATTAAGCGGTGCTGATTTATCTGCTGCAGTTACAACTGCTCAGGTTGAATATACAAAAGTAGGTGATTACCCCGTTGTTGTATATGTTGACAAAACAAAATTAAAGAATTTTACAGGTGCAGATGAATATTACACAACAGATGAGACTGTTAACGTTGCAAAACGTGACCTCTCTACAGCAGGAACAAAGATTACTGTTAACACTTTAAGTGGACAGATTCCAACAGATATTGCTGTAAGCAAATTAGCTGATTATCTGACATTTACAGGTGTAGAAGGCTCAGACCTTTCTGCAATTAAAAACTCCAGCAAAGAATATACACTTATTGTAAAAAATGCTGATGGTACAGACGCTAAACAGTTTAAAAACGGAAGTACATATACTGTTACAGTACGTGCAAAAGACGGTGGAAACTGCACAGGTGAGCAGACATTCACTGTTGTTGCTACTGCAGCTGCATTAAATGCTGTATCTGCAAAAACACAGTATACAATAGATTATACAGGCGATGAGATCAAACCTTCCAAGAGCGATTTAGGAGAACTGGTTATTCAGTATTTCAACGCACAGGGTAAACCCAAAACAGAAGATCTTGGAACAGACGGATACGAAATCACAGGATATACAAACAACGTAAATGCAACAACTGTATATGACGGAAATTACAATCCAGTAGCAAATGCTTACGTTAACATCAAGATTACAAGCGGAACATACAAAGATCAGACAGCATCTATTCCGTTCTTAATCAAACCACTGGTAGTTGAAGCTGATTATGTAACTGTACCGGATGATGTTTCTATTAATAAAGCACTTACAGAAGCAGGCGAATATAAACTTCCTGTAACAGTTGTAGCAAAAGACGAAACAGGAAAAAAAGTAGAAAAAACTCTCACAGACAGCGATTTCACAGTTAAATATGAATATGAAAAAGCTTTCGGTAATGACTTGTTTAACAACATCATTACAAAAGTTACTGTTACAAACACAAACTATATTTTAAAAACAACAAACGGCAAAACAAGAACTGTTACAGCAAGCGGTAAGACAGAAATCGTACCTAAGAAATTAACAGACGCTATGGTTGTTGCAACACCTTCTACTTATACTTACACAGGTGGAAAGATCCAGCCTACTTATGCAGTGCTTGACGGTGCTATTGCTCTTTACAAGAAGGGTGAAGTTAACGATAAAGATGCTGAATATGAGGAAGTAAGCATCAGCAATGCTGTAAATGTTGGTACTGGAACAATCACTGTACAGGGATGCAACTACTTCTATTCAGGAAAAGCAACTGGAACATTTACAATCACAGCTGCAAACACAGCAGATGTAAAAGTATCCATCGCTGATCAGGATTATACTGGAAAACAGGTAAGACCTCGTAAATTTACAGCAACATTAAATGGAAACGATGTGTCCAACCAGTTTGAGATTGTTTCTTATGGCGAAAATGTTGAAGCTGGAACCGGAACAGTTGTTCTGAAACCATTAGATGGAAACAAGAACTTCACAGGTTCTAACATCACAGCAAGCTTCAATATCGTAAAAGAAAAAGTAGAAGCTACTCTTAATGTTTATGACAGCAAAGGATTTGATGTAACAGATGCTTATAAAGCAGACGTAGATAAAGATGCTGATGGAAATGTAAATGGTGTAGTTCATAACAGCCAGGTTGCATTCACATTTGACGGAAATGAGCATACTTTTGCAAAGGCATTATTAAGCAACATCAGAAAAGTTACAAATGATGGCGTAAAGACAACTGCAAAAGAAAGCGATTTCGAAATCAAATATGCAGACAATATCACAGGTAAGAAAGTAACTGCTGGAAAAGAAAACATTGGTTATATCTATGCAGTAGCTAAAGAAGGAACAGGATTTGCAGGAACTAAGACAATTGTTACTTCTGATGGAACAATTATCAACGGTGTTGTTGCTTATATCCCATTCACAATCAAATCTGTTAAATTCGTTGCTAAGAATGTAAGTGTTAAGAACGCTACATATGCAGGCGGCCTTCCAGTTAAACCAGAAGTACTGATTCAGATTGGTGGAAGCACATTAGTTGAAGGCAAAGATTATACTCTTAGATTAATCGACAAAAATGGCAACACTGTAACTCCTATCGATGTAACTGTTGGTGATATTTATGGAGTAGAAATCAAAGGTATCAACGGATACACAGAATCTGGCGTTGCAACATTCGATACAGACGATGTTGACAGCACAGCTTACTCCAGAGCAAACTTAACATGGGGCGTTGATAAGAAGAACATCAGTGATTGTACTGTAACTGTAAAAGATGGCGTTACAACTGTATTAAACGGATATCTCCCAGTTCCGTCTACAGAATATACTTCTGAAAAGAACGCTGACGGAACATATACAGTAAAAGCAAACAGCACATCCAAAAACTATACAGGATCCAAGACAGTAGTTGCAGACGGAAAAGCAGAAGATGAAAAACCGGATGCTCCGATGATTACTAAAGTAAATGTTACTGGAAATAAAGCAACAGTTGTTCTTTCCGGTGATGCTGATGGCGCTGCAGGTTATGACTATGTAATCTCTACAGACCGTGACTGCATTATAAATAAAGACTATGATTCCATCAGCAAGAATCAGGTCAGCACATCCACTAACTTTAAGTATGTACAGCAGGGAACATACTATGCATACTGCCACGCTTGGAAACGTGACGAAAACGGTAAGAAAGTATTCAGCGACTGGTCAAATGCATATCCATTCGTTGTATCTGCAATCACACCGGATGCTCCGATCATCACAAGCGTAAAAGTAAGCGGAACAACTGTAAAAGTAACATATAAAGCAGCTGCTAATGCAACAGGATACGACGTAGTACTTGGAACATCTTCCAAGAAAGAAAACGGCGAGACTCGTCCATATCACTATGGCGATCACAAGATCCTGAACCTCAAAGAAGGTACAGTAACAGCTACATTTAAGAATGTACCAAAAGGAAGCTGGACAGTAGGAATGCATGCATTCAACAGAACTTCCGAAAACGGCAAGAAAGTATTCAGCCCATGGTCCAATCTTAAAAAGATCACTGTAAAATAATCCATTTGGGTAATTTTATATAAGATTCCAACAGGCAAGACGGGGCATAATTCATGATTATGCCCCATTCTTGCAATGCAAAAGAAATACGTTTTTCAGATAATAAAGGAGAAAAAGAGTATGGGATTAAAAGAACGTAGAAAAAAAATCATGGCTTTAATGCTCGCTGCCTGCGTAGCAGGGACCAGCGTTGTACCTGTAGCAGCTTCTGACGTCAGCGTATTCTCTGATGGAACTGATGCCGCACCAGAAGCATTTGATTCTGTTGATGTTGGCAGTGCTACTGTAGCAACTACTAAAACTGTAAAAATTAACTTCTACTGCCCAGACGAAAAGAAACAGA
>NZ_JAJDMJ010000009.1:0-101975 GCF_020593585.1 Blautia sp. DFI.6.71 | reverse complement strand
GTCTGACGCCTAAAGCGTCTGGAAGCACGTGACTTCAGTCATGTGAGGTTCACCAAAGCTGATAAAAATTAGACAAACAAAACAAACATCTATAGAGGAAAATGATAAAAAATTAGAAAATTTCTATAAATGCGCTTGTGAAAATGACGAAAAAGGCATATAATTAACGTTACAATATGTAAAGAGTGCAATAAAAAGAGAAAAAACAGGTATAAGGAGGGTGCGAAATGCTAGATCAGTCATTTTATCAGAAAGCGGATGAGATCATTGCTTTCTATGGTAAAAAGCCGGCATCACTGATTCCGATCATGCAGGATATTCAGGGGGTGTACAGATATCTCCCGGAAGAATTGCTTACATATGTTGCGGAGCAGATCGGTGTGACAGAAGCGAAAGCGTTCAGTGTTGCCACATTCTATGAGAATTTCTCATTTGATGCGAAAGGTAAATATGTGATCAAGGTCTGTGACGGAACAGCCTGTCATGTAAGAAAATCAATACCGGTTCTGGAGGAACTTTATAAGAAACTGGGGCTGTCAAAGACAAAGAAGACGACAGACGATATGATGTTTACTGTGGAAACAGTTTCCTGTCTTGGTGCCTGCGGACTTGCACCGACTATGATGGTCAATGAAGAGGTATATCCGAGAATGACTCCGGAGAAGGCAGATGAGCTGATTGATAAACTGAGAGGGGGCGAACAGGGATGATCCAGAATAAGGAAGTATTGGAGCAGATCAGAGAAGAAGCTGTGAAAGAACTTAATTCTTATGACTGTCGTATTCTTGTCTGTTCAGGTACCGGATGTGTGGCAACCGGTTCTCAGAAAATCTATGAGAAATTCATGGAGATTGCCAAAGATGCTCCGGGAGTTACCATTGAGTTTGGACCTCATGACAAAGATGCACATGTAGGTGTAAAGAAAACAGGATGCCAGGGTGTCTGTGAGCTTGGACCACTTGTTCGTATCCAGAAAGGTGACGATGTGATCCAGTATACGAAGGTTCAGATCGAAGACTGTCAGGAGATTTTTGAGAAGAGTGTTCAGGGTAATGAGACTATCGAGAGACTGCTTTATCAGAAAGGTGGTAAAGTAAGCCGTGGACCGGAAGATATTCCGTTTATCGCGAAACAGACCCGTATTGTTCTGAAGAACTGTGGTAAGTTTGATGCAGAATCTCTGAATGAGTACATAGCAAGCGGCGGTTTCCAGGCTCTGGAGAAAGCAATGTTTGAGATGGATCCGGATCTGGTTATTGATCAGGTTGATAAATCCGGTATCCGCGGACGTGGTGGCGGCGGCTTCCCGGCAGGTAAGAAATGGATTCAGGTAGCACGCCAGGCTGATCCTGTTCATTATGTGGTTTGTAACGGTGATGAGGGTGACCCGGGAGCATTTATGGATGGTTCCGTAATGGAAGGTGATCCTTACCGTCTGATCGAGGGTATGATGCTTGCAGCTTACGCAGTAAGAGCACAGCATGGTTATATTTATGTACGTGCGGAGTATCCTCAGTCTGTAGCACGACTGAAACACGCTATCGCAGTTCTGGAAGAAGTGGGACTGTTAGGTGATGACATCCTTGGAACAGGATTCTCCTTCCATATGCATATCAACCGTGGTGCAGGTGCTTTCGTATGTGGTGAAGGTTCTGCCCTGACTGCATCTATCGAAGGAAACAGAGGTATGCCCCGTGTAAAACCGCCCCGTACAGTTGAACAGGGATTATGGGCGAAACCTACTGTTCTGAATAACGTAGAAACTTATGCAAATATTCCGGAGATCATTCTCAAAGGTGCAGACTGGTACAGAAGTATCGGTACAGAGGGATCACCTGGAACAAAAACTTTCTCACTGACAGGTTCTATTGAGAATACAGGTCTGATCGAGGTCCCGATGGGAACAACCTTAAGAGAAATCATTTTTGATATCGGCGGAGGACTGAAATCCGGTGCTGCGTTTAAGGCTGTTCAGATCGGTGGACCATCCGGTGGATGTCTGACAGAAGAACATCTGGATGTACCTCTTGATTTCGACTCTGTTAAGAAATACGGTGCGATCGTTGGTTCCGGTGGTCTGGTAGTTATGGATGAACATACCTGTATGGTAGAGGTTGCACGTTTCTTTATGGGCTTCACCCAGAGAGAATCCTGCGGTAAATGTGGTCCCTGCCGTATTGGCACCAAGCGTATGCTTGAAATCCTTGAGAGGATCGTAGACGGAAAGGGTGAAGTAGAGGATCTGGATAAACTGGAGCATCTTGGAAACTTCATCAAGGACCGTTCACTCTGCGGACTTGGAAAGAGTGCACCGCTTCCTGTACTTTCCACATTAAGGAACTTCAGAGATGAATATGTAGAGCATATTGTTGATAAAAAGTGCGCGGCTCATGTATGTAAGGCAATGCGTTCTTATGTGATCGATCCTGAGAAATGTAAAGGATGTACCAAGTGTGCGAGAAACTGTCCGGTTGGTGCGATCACAGGCAATAAGAAAGAGCCTCACAGCATTGATACCTCCAAGTGTATTAAGTGCGGAACATGTCTGGAAAATTGTGTATTCGGCGCAATTTCTGTGAATTAAGGAGGGTGAAAAGATGATTCATTTGACAATAGATGGAATTCCTGTAGAAGTGGAAAAAGGTACGACCATTCTGCAGGCTGCCAGACAGATCGGAGTGGAGATTCCTACACTCTGCTATCTGGAAGATGTATTGCCGGATGGTTCCTGTCGTTTGTGCGTGGTAGAAGTAACAAACAATGGAAGAACCAAATTTGATACGGCATGTACACTTCGCTGCTCAGAGGGGGATGAAGTACAGACAATGTCAGAGAAGGTAGTTGCATATCGTAAAGATACCCTTGACCTCCTTCTTTCCGATCATCGTGTACAC
Organism: Blautia sp. DFI.6.71; assembly: GCF_020593585.1. Classification (NCBI taxonomy): domain Bacteria; kingdom Bacillati; phylum Bacillota; class Clostridia; order Lachnospirales; family Lachnospiraceae; genus Blautia; species Blautia sp. DFI.6.71. The sequence continues at coordinate 99,081 of NZ_JAJDMJ010000009.1, read as the reverse complement.
TGCTTCTCCTGTGAGGCAAACGGTGACTGTAAATTACAGGACTACTGTTTTGAATATGGTGTGACTGAGACAAGCTATCCCGGTGAAATGAAGGATATGCCGATAGATGATACCAATAAATTCTTTACCTATGATCCAAGCCTGTGTATTCTCTGCCATCGCTGCGTGAATACATGTAAGGAGATTGTGGGAAGAGGTGCCATCGACACTATGAATCGTGGTTTCCAGTCAGTGATCGGTGCACATTACAAACATAAATGGAACGAAGGTATCTGTGAATCCTGCGGTAACTGTGTACAGGCCTGTCCGACAGGTGCACTGACCATGAAGCGCAGAAAGAAATACCGTCCGTACCAGATTGACAAGAAGGTTCTGACTACCTGTCCTCACTGTGCAACAGGCTGCCAGTATTATCTCCTTGTAAAAGACGGAAAGATCGTAGATACAGAAGCTGTAAACGGACCGTCCAACAAAGGGCTGCTCTGTGTTAAGGGACGCAGCGGATGTTTCGATTTCGTACAGTCACCGGAGCGTATTAAATATCCGCTGATCAAGAATAAAGAGACAGGTGAATTCGAACGTGCAACATGGGATGAGGCGCTGGATCTTGTTGCTTCCAAATTTATGGAGATCAAGAAACAGTACGGCTCTGATTCTCTTGCAGGCTTTGCATGTTCCAGATCACCTAATGAAGATATTTACATGGTACAGAAGATGGTTCGCTGCTGCTTCGGCACCAACAATACAGATAACTGTGCACGTGTATGTCATTCCGCATCTGTAGCAGGTCTTGCGATGACTCTTGGCTCAGGTGCCATGACAAACCCAATTGAGGATATCACAAAGAATGCAGATCTGATCATGCTGGTTGGTTCCAACCCTGAGGAAGCACATCCTGTAGTCGGCATGCAGATCCGTCAGGCCATCAAGAGAGGCTGCAAGCTGATCGTAGTTGATCCTCGTGATATCGGTCTGGCTAAGAAAGCAGATATCCATCTGAAACTGAAACCTGGTACAAATGTTGCTTTTGCAAACGGCATCATGAATGTGATCCTTTCTGAAGGTCTTCAGGATGACAAGTTCATTGCAGAGCGTACCGAAGGTTTTGAAGAATTAAAGGAAATCGTAAAAGATTACACACCTGAGAAGGTAGCTGAAATCTGCCACATTGACGCAGACGATCTGAGAAAAGCAGCGATCATGTATGCAAAAGCTGACCGCGCTCCAATCATCTACTGTCTTGGTGTAACCGAACATTCCACAGGTACAGAGGGCGTTATGTCCATGTCCAATATGGCAATGATGGTTGGTAAGCTTGGACGTGAAGGCTGTGGTGTTAACCCGCTTCGTGGACAGAATAACGTACAGGGTGCCTGCGATATGGGCGCTCAGCCGAATGTATATCCAGGATATCAGAAGGTTACTGATCCTGCAGTTCGTGAGAAATTTGAGAAAGCATGGGGTGTAAAACTTGATCCGAATATAGGAACTCATGCAACTGATGTATTCCCGAAAGCAATCACAGGCGAGATCAAAGGTCTGTATATCTATGGTGAGGACCCGGTAGTTACTGATCCGGATACCACACACATTATCAAAGCATTAAAGAGTCTTGATTTCTTTGTGCTTCAGGAACTTTTCATGACAGAGACAGCTCAGTATGCAGATGTTATCCTTCCTGGTGTAAGCTATGCAGAGAAAGAGGGTACATTTACCAATACAGAGCGCCGCGTACAGAGAGTCCGCAAGGCTGTCACAGTACCTGGCGAAATGAGACTGGATACAGATATTATTATTGATCTGATGAACCGTATGGGATATCCGCAGCCACATCTGACTTCTGCTCAGATCATGGATGAGATCGCATCCCTGACACCGAGCTTCGCAGGTATCAGCCATGAACGTCTTGACAGTGAAGAAGTTCATGGACAGGGACTTCAGTGGCCATGTACCTCTAAGGATCATCCGGGAACACCGATCATGCATGTTGGTAAATTCTCCCGCGGTCTTGGCTGGTTCTATCCTGCAAAATATGTGCCGTCAGCAGAGCTTCCGGATGAGGAATATCCAATCATCCTCATGACAGGACGTATTCTGTATCATTACACAACAAGAGCCATGACAGGAAAGACACCTGAGCTTATGGAGATCGAAGGTAAGTCATTTATCGAAATGAACATCGTAGATGCCGATAAGCTGGGTATCAAAAACGGTGATAAAGTCAGAGTTTCTTCCAGACGAGGATCCATTGAATCTACCGCTCGTGTAGGTACAAAGACCTCACCGGGTGAGAGCTGGATGCCATTCCACTTCCCGGATGGAAATGCAAACTGGCTGACCAACGCCGCACTTGACAAATACGCAAGAATTCCTGAATATAAGGTATGCGCAATTAAGATTGAGAAAGCATAAAACAATATCGGAGACAATGTTTCGGATCTGATATCGTAAATATTATATGGGGCTGTCGCACATGGATCTGCTGTCCTTGCGGCAGCTCCATATTCCTTTATGGAAAGGCAAAAATAATCATTCGGCAGTACATCATTCTGTGAAAGTACGGAACGGTTACAGATAATTTTTTGTGAAAAATATAGTGTTACATAATAAGGAGTACGAGGCATGCAGAGATTTCAGTCAATCCTTCAGTTTAAAAAAGTCAGTTGTAAAAATTGTTACAAATGTGTCCGGAACTGCCCGGTCAAGGCGATACGTGTTCATGATCATCAGGCCAGGATCATAGAAAGTCAGTGTATTTACTGTGAGAAGTGTATCCTTGTCTGCCCGCAGGATGCCAAGGAAGAGCAGAATATGATTCCTGCAATCTGCAATGCAATGGAGAATAAGACGCAGGTTATAGCCTCTCTTCATCCGGCATATCTGGCACGTTTTGGGGTAACCGGTATCAATGGAATAAGGGAAGCGATGAAGAAGCTGGGATTTGCAGATGCAGCGGATGCAGCAGAAGGTGCAAGCCTGATGATTTCGCAGTACAGAGCACTTTTTGCGGAACAGAAAGAGCCGGGAATAATGATCTCTTCTGCCTGCCCTGTAATCGTACAGCTTGTCAAGAAACACTATCCGCATCTTCTGGGAAATCTGGTACAGTCTGCCTCTATGATGCAGTTTCATGCCAGTTATCTGAAAAAAAAATATCCGAAGGCAGAGATTGTCTATGTAAGTCCCTGTATTTCAGCTATGTCAGAGTTGAGAGACTCAGGAAATGAAGTGGATTATGTGATTACATTGGAAGAGCTGGTGCAATGGATGAAAAAAGAAGGGATTTCCATAACTGAGAAAGAACCTGAGCAGATTGCCTACCGTTCCAGAGAAATCGCCATTGCGGACGGTTTAACAGACCTGCTTGGGGCTGTAAAGGGAATCCGCAGGCTTTCTGTAAGTGGGATGGAGCAGTGCAGGGAGGTTCTGGAAGAACTTCATCCGGAGGATTTTGAAAATTGCTTTCTTGAGATGTATGCATGCAGCGGCGGCTGTGTGGCAGGTCCTTCTTTCCAGATGAAGAAGGGACATTATCTGGCAGATGTTCTGGCAGTGAAGAATGCAGCCTTTGGAAAAGATTTTCACAGAGAGCAGGGAGACTATGAACTTCCGGGATTTGAGCTGAGAAAGAATTTCGGTTACTGTTCTGCACAGGAACAGGAAGAGGTCTCAGAGGAAGAAATCAGGGATGCTCTGGCGGAAATGGGAAAATTTTCTCCAAAGGATGAATTAAACTGCGGTGCCTGCGGGTACAACACATGCAGGGAAAAGGCAATTGCCATTATCCAGAATAAAGCTGAGGTTGCCATGTGCATTCCATATATGCGGGCAAAACAGGAAAGTTACTCCAATAAAGTCTTTAATGCCATGCCCGGACTTCTGGTAACTGTGGATTATAATCTGAAGATCATTCAGATGAATGAGGCGGCGTCCAAATTGTTCAATATGCCGAAAAAGCGGCGCCTGATCGGGAAACCGGTATCGGAGATCATGGATGATTACAGTCTTGCGAGTATACTGGCTTTTGAACGGAATCTGATGCAGGATGAGATTTATCTGGAAGATCAGAAATGTTATCTGGACCGTGTAATGACGAATGATAAAGAAAATAAAATGATCCTCTGCATTATGAAAGATATTACAAAGGAACGAAAGCATAAAGATCAGATTCATAATGCCCAGATTGAAGCTGCGCGTATGGCAGATAAGCTGGTAGAAGAACAGCTGAAGATCGTGCAGCAGATCGCCGGACTTCTTGGAGAAACTGCTGCGGACACCAAAGTGGCAGTAGAAAAACTGAAAAATACCATACTTCTGGAGAGTGAAGAAGAGAATGAAAAGAAATAAGCATCATGGACTGAATGTGGAATTTGACGGCTTATGCATGGATTTTGGTCATGTGAGCCTGAATAAAAAGAAAGAATTTCTCTGTGGGGACTGCTATAAGATTGAAGAAAATGATGAAGACCATGTTCTGGTGCTTTCTGACGGACTTGGGAGCGGAGTAAAGGCGAATATCCTTTCCACGCTGACTGCAACCATGCTCAGTACCATGATCATTAATCAGGTGGAACTGGATGAGGCAGTGCGTGCAGTGGCAAAAACGCTTCCTGTGTGCAGTGTGAGAAATCTGGCATATGCCACCTTTACAGTGCTGAATTTTCAGGGGAAACAGGTAAGTCTTTATCAGTTTGATAATCCGGATGCAATTCTGATCCGGGATGGCAAGCTCTTTGATTATCCGGTGGAGACAAGTATGATCGAAGAGAAGGAAATCCATAAAAGCTGTTTTGAACTGAAAGACGAGGATATGCTGATCATTATGTCCGACGGTGTCACCAATGCGGGAATGGGAAAAACTACCAACGGCGGCTGGGGAAGAGATGATGTAATGGCTTTCTGTAGGGCAAAGTACCATAAAGGGATGAGCGCACAGGAGATGGCAGGCTATCTGGCAGAGGCCAGCCTGGATCTGAATCTGAATGAAACGGATGATGATATTACAGCCATTGTCCTGCGGATGCGGCATAAACAGGTGGTAAACCTTATGATCGGCCCGCCAAGTAAGGAGGAACATGATGAGCGATATATGAAGTCCTTTTTCAATTCAGAGGGATATCATGTAATCTGCGGCGGAACTACTGCACAGTGTGCTGCCAGATATCTGGATAAAGAGCTGATCTCTCTTAGTGAAACTGCCTGCGGAGACGTTCCTGCCTATTATAAGCTGGAAGGTACAGAGCTGGTGACAGAGGGATTTCTTACGATTGAGCATTTGCTTGAATATTGTGAAGAATGGATGGAGGACAGGCTGTCCTTTAACAGGCTGAAACGAAAAAAAGATGCGGCAGCATTGCTTGGTGTGATGCTGTTTGAGCAGGCAACGGATATTAATTTCTACTTCGGTGGTGCTATCAATAAGAGTAATGTGGAACTGGGAATCACAGAAAAAAGGAAAGAACAGGCAGCAGAAGAACTTGTGGAGCATCTGCAGAATGCAGGAAAGAATGTGAATATTGCATTCTGGGCGATCTGAGAAAGCAGGAAAAACAGCAGTACATGGTTTTATAAAGAGATATCAGGGTTACTGTTCACTGGTAATATCCCGCGAGGTGTTTTTTGTGAGCGAAGGTCACAGAAAACCCGAGACATACCGCGCGAATTTATGCGATTAGCATAAATTCTGTGCATCGCGAAGCGTGTTGCTGTGAACGGAGTGAACAGTAACACATCAGGAAGGATGAGACAGAAAATGGCGAAGATATTATGTGTATGCATCAGTAAGGAACGCAAGACCTGCTCGCAGAACATTCATGAATGCGAAGCTGATTTGCAGGGACTTGTGGGAGATGTGCATTATGGAATGGGCGGAAGAAAGCAGGTCAGTCTTCTTCCTTATGAGAAGGTAAAAGAATATTTCGAACAGTCCGAAGAAGAATTCAGATATGGCCGGTTTGGAGAAAATCTCCTTGTGGAAGGGATTGACTGGAACAGTATTGCGGAGGGGAACAGATTTCGTTGTGGAGATGTACTTCTGGAAGCAGTCAGGATCGGTGCGGGCGGTCCTGCATCAGATGCCTATAAGGGAGAAAAGGTATGCACGCCCATGGAACCCTGGTTTGTATTCTGTCAGATTCTGGAGGCAGGGAGGCTGAGAGAAGGAGAAATCATTCTCCAACAGAGATGAAAAATATGTAATTCTTCAGCAGTGGGCTGAATATTATGATGTTATAGCAATTTCCAAAATACTGAAGACAATCTGGTTTGTAAAAAATAAGGCTCTAATGGAGTGCCTTAGTGATATTATTCTTTGAAATTGCTATAGAGTTCAAAGGGTAAAACTAATATATCCGTCAATTGACCCGGTGGTTATAAAGGTATTGAAAAGACTATAAAAAATGTAATATACAAGAGGAGGAATTAGTGCGTGGAGGGAATCAGTGTAGAACAGGCAGTGGAACAGATTCTGCAGCATACGCCTGTAATAAACGAGACAGAAGAAACAGAACTGAATAAAGCAGGGGGAAGAGTCCTGGCGCAGGATATGGTGGCAGAGTTTGACAATCCTCCTTTTGACCGCTCTCCGGTAGATGGCTATGCGTGTAAGGCAGAGGACCTTGCAGGTGCCGCTAAAGAGCATCCGGTGAGGCTGAAAGTCATGGAAGAGATTGATGCAGGACAGTATTCGGAAAGAGAAATCCAGCAGGGACAGGCAGTGCGCATTATGACAGGTGCTGCAATACCCAATGGCTGCAATTGCTGTATTTATCAGGAGGATACCGATTATGGCGAAGATACGGTAGAAGTTTACAGCGAGCAGAAGCGATGGAGTAATTATTGCTTCGCAGGAGAGGATTTTAAAAAGGGAACTACACTTCTGAAGAAAGGGTCACATATCGGATATGTGGAGGCAGCAATTCTGGCCGGAATGGGAGTGGCGAAAGTGCCGGTTTACCGTCAGCCGAGAATCGTGCTTCTGACTACAGGAGATGAGGTGGTAGAACCGGGAATTCCATTGCCGGAAGGAAAAATTTACAACAGCAATATGACAATGCTGTCTGCCAGACTGCGTGAACTGGGAATCGAATCTTTCCATATGGAAGCAGTCAAAGATGATCCGACGGTTATGTCTGAGAAATTAAAAGAAGCAGCAAAAGCGGCAGATATGATCATCACTACGGGAGGTGTATCTGTAGGCAAGAAGGACATTATGCATGAGTCCCTGAGACTGATGGGGGCAGAGCGGATTTTCTGGAGGGTAAAGATGAAACCAGGAATGCCTACACTGTTTTCTGCATATAAAAAGACTTCCGATATAACTGCAACAGATAATTGCGCTTCAGAAAGAGAGATTCCGATCATCAGTCTCTCCGGAAATCCTTTTGGTGTTGCAGTCAGCATAGAACTTTTGATTCGTCCTGCACTGGAAAAAATGATGCAGGATCCATCAATCGGTCTGAAAGAAGTAAATGGCATTATGGCTGATAATTTTGAAAAAGGAATCAAGGGCCGCCGCTTTATCCGGGCATATCTGGAAAATGGAAAATTTCATCTTCCCAATGGTCTTCACTCTAACGGAGTCCTCAGTTCCATGGCCGGCTGCAATTGCCTGATTGATACAAAAACCATGGAAAATCAGGAAAGCAGAAGCCTGAACGCAGGGGATAAAGTGGGCGCGATTTTGCTTTGAGAGGAGCAGCGAACAGGTGGAAAGAAAAAGAATATTTGCAATCAGCGGTGTAAAGAATTCAGGGAAAACAACTTTGATCTGCAGGCTTTTGGAGATTTTTAAAGACAAGGGCCTTAAAGTGGCGGTGTTGAAGCATGACGGGCATGATTTCGTGCCGGACGTACCGGGAACGGATACATACTGTCAGCTTCAGTCCGGAGCTTACGGTACAGCAGTTTTTTCAGCAGGCAAATATATGCTGGTAAAACAGCAGCCGCAGATTTCCGAAAAAGAGCTGGCAGAATTTTTTCCGGAGGCAGATCTGATCTTACTGGAAGGATTTAAATACAGTACTTATCCGAAAATTGAAATTATCCGTAAGGGAAATTCGGCAGAAAGTGTCTGCAATCCGGAAAAACTGATGGCAATCGCCACAAACCTGGATGCAGAGGAAAGAGATGCACTGTCTGTACTGGAAAATGTTCCATTCTTTGAACTGGACAATGCAGAGTGTATTGCAGAATTTATTCTGTCGGATTATTTCCGGTAAAGAGTTTCATACGGTCACGTCGCGCGGCACAGATAAGGGTAAGGTGGTATTCTTTGGCCATGGCAACTGCCTCGGCGGAAGGGGATGCCTTGCTTGCCAGAACCGGTATTCCGGCGCGGATTGCCTTGATCGCCATATCTGTAGGGATACGTCCACTGGAATAAACCACGCATTTCTTCAGGTCAATATTATGGCGCAGGGCATAACCGATGGCCTTATCCAGAGCATTATGACGTCCGATATCTTCGCACTGAAAGAGCAGTTCTCCGTCACAGGCAAGAAAACAGCTGTGAGTTGCCCAGGTCTGGCTGTGAAGCGGGGTACCATTGGCGAAACAGTCTGCAAGATCAAAGATCCACTGTTTTTTCCATGGGACAGGTGTAACTGGCGTCATTGGCTGATCTGTGATAAAATAATCATTAAGAACACGATTTCCGGTGCAGCAGGTCGGAGTAGGAGCTACATAATCTTCATTTTCCTCATGAGACTGTCCGGATTTATTTTTACTCAGGATCACGCGGGCACGTTTGCCGAATTCACAGATGTAGATCTGCTCCACATCCTCGGCAGATGAGATGATACCTTCCGTAAAGAGGCGGCCGAGAACCAGTTCTGTCAGATGTTGTGGGATACAGACCAGTTTCATGGTCAGGCGTTCATTTACATATACATCCATCATGTGTTCCACAAGGATTGGTTCTGTTTCTTCATGAGTTTCCCCGTCACGACCCAGAAACTCATAGGTAACATTCTCGAGCAGATTCAGGTTGTGGTATTGTTCGTTGATTTTCATAGGACAGTTCCTTTCGTCCGGTAAGGATTTTAATAATCTTGATACATTAAGTATAGACTGCGGAGTATGGAGTGTCAAACGATTATGAGAGAAAATATTGCCTGTGATTTTGACGGCGAATAACAGAAGAAAAGGTTACAAAGGTTGCGGTTCACCCGTATCCGGTAACAGGAAAATCAATTATTAGAAAGTAAAAGGCAGGTAGAGCCGATGATAGACAAATATGGAAGAGAAATAGATTATTTAAGGATTTCCCTGACAGACAGATGTAATCTGAGATGCATTTACTGTATGCCGGAAGAAGGCGTAAAATCCCTTTCTCATGCAGAAATCCTCACATACGATGAGATTCTCCGCATCTGCAGGTGCGCAGCAGATCTGGGAATCCGTAAGATTAAACTGACAGGCGGTGAGCCACTTGTTCGTAAAGGCTGTGCAAGTCTTGCAAAACAGATCAAGGCGATCCCGGGAATTGAGAAAGTGACATTAACAACAAATGGAATCCTGCTCGCCGAGCAGCTGGATGCATTACTGGATGCAGGAATTGACGCCATTAATATCAGTCTGGATACTTTGGATCCGGAACTGTTCAAAAAAGTAGCGAGACGTGACGGACTGGAAAAGGTATTTGAGGGAATCGAAGCAGCACTTGCACATCCGGGACTTTCCCTGAAGATCAACAGCGTTCCGGTGATCAAGGAAAAAGAAAACTTCATCGGGATTGCAGGACTGGCGCAGAAATATCCAATCCATGTGCGTTTTATCGAGATGATGCCAATCGGATTCGGAAAACAGTTCCCATTCCAGGATGAAGAATCTATCAAAGCAGTACTGGAAGAAGCCTACGGTCCGATGCATGCAGTCAATGAACGCTACGGAAACGGCCCATGCCATTACTATGAAATCGCAGGATTTAAGGGAAAAATCGGATTTATCAGTGCAATGACCCACAAATTCTGCAGTCAGTGCAACCGAGTACGTCTTACATCCGAAGGATTCATGAAAGGATGCCTCCAGTATCAGAAAGGTACAGACCTGCGGGGGCTTATGCGCGGCGGCTGCACAGATTCGGAACTGAAAAAAGCAATTTATCAGGTGATCTGGAATAAACCGGTGAGCCATAATTTTTATCAAACGAAGACAGAGCAGGATGAAATCAGAGGAATGTCACAGATTGGCGGGTGAGATATGTAAATAAGAAAGACACTTTTCTTCTAACATTTTGAAATTGCAGCATCTTGCGGCAAGGGAAGAATCTGGTTTGGCAATACACTTCTGGTATAATTTCATGGCTTTGTTTTGCAAAGTATTCTGAATATTGTCAATCAGAAATTTTTCTTTTTGGAGCAGATAAATATAATCGGTTTTTTCTTTGTCACTTTTAAAAGAACGGAAACAATCAATCTGATTATATTTTAATTGCGTAAGACAATTGTCTGGAACGGGAATCATGTTATTGATATTTAATACTGCATAAAGATATCTGGTAGATTCATCCTGAAGTTTGTGGAAATCCAGACTGTTTGACATTTTTTGATGTTTGGGTTTGGCGGAAGAGATAGGAACATAGTAATGAAAATTTCCAATTGTAAGAAGAGTTCCTACATGAAGTTTTAAACGTTCCCCATATTCCACATATCCAACGTGGGAATCAAATTGTGTTAGGTAATTTATATATTTTTTATCAACAATATACCAATTCATAAAACCTCCTGAAAGTAAAAAGTGGGTGGATTACTCCACCCATTACTGTTAATCGATTGTTTTAATTGGACAACCTAACCGCTTTTAAACGAGTGTTTTGGCTGGACACTCTAACCGCTATACAGACATTTCTGTCTGTGATTTTATTATATGTAATATGAAGAAAAAAATCAATACTTTTATTGATGATTTATATAAACAAAAAGGAAAACTGATAATGAGAAAGAAAGAAATTTCTATGATTATTCTTGCTGGCGGTGCCAGCAGCCGCATGGGACGGGACAAATCAGATCTGACGATAGATGGGAAGACATTTCTTGAGATGCAGATAGAAAAGGGGGAAAAGCTTGGAATCAGTGATATTCTTCTGTCTGGCTATCATGGTGAAAATAAATATAAATATCCCATTATACCAGACCGCTTCCCGGGAAAAGGTCCGTTGGGAGGGCTGGAAGCCTGTTTTCGTAAAGCAAAGAATCCATATTGCTTGGTACTTGGTGTAGATGTTCCTCTGGTTCCGGCAGAGGAACTGGCTGCACTGATTCGCCAATCTCTGCATTCAGATGCAAAAGCAGTGATACTGAGCCACGGCGGGCATGAGGAACCTCTTATGGGAGTATACTGTACAGACCTGGCAGATGCCATGCTTGAAGAAATCACAGAGCGGAAAGGCGCAGTCTTTGCTTTTCTGCGGAAAAATGGATACGAATGCTACGAAAGCCAGGCTGCGGCCTGGTATTTTTCCAATATCAATGATTCGGAAACATATAAAGAAATAGCGAGAAATCATTTTAGATTCAATTGGAAAACTGTGATGAGAGTCGACAGAAACGTTTGATTGCTTATTACAGGAATAGCTGACAAAATGAACTGTTGATGTATTTTCAACATTAGAGAATAAGGGTGGTGATTATGGCTGAGTATAAGAATTGGTATTTGGCTGGAGGATCGGGAATGAAGGATGAGAGAAAAAAATTAAAATTAATTATATTACAATGCATAGCTGTGATAACTGTAAATTTTATTACAATCTGGTATTTCGAAGAACTTTTTTTCAGGGGATTTTGGTATGTTATTTTTGCATCATTTATTTTAACTTTTATATATATCATACGGAGTTTTTGCTGTTTGAGAAAGATTCGTGTATTTTGGTTTGCGGCAATACCAGTTTTTCTATTTGGAATATATCTGGCATTTTTGTTTAATGATGGAATAAAAAAATTAAACTTTCAGGTATATAAGGAAAAAAGGACTGAAATTGTTCAGATGGTACAGAATAACCAGATAAAAATAAGGAAAGATATGGAATTAATCGAACTACCAGAAGATTATAAAAAATGTTCTTCAGGTGGAGAAGCTGTAGTCCGGAAAAATAATGGCAGTTATACAGTGGGATTCTGGTATACACAAGGCTTTTTGGACAGTGGATTTTCTTTATTTGCCTATAGTAATGATGACAGTCGGACAGATGTGATTCAGATGGTAAAAGAATATGGAGGAATAGAATATGAAATTAATCTGTCTGAGAAAGAAAAGGGCTGGTATTATGTTACGGCAAAAGTCGGTGAGTAATTGAGAAAATGAAAGCGAAATATGTCTGGCGGTTCAAATTAGAATTAAGGAGAACAGAAATATGGATATACAAATACTAAATATTGCTGAACTGTTACTATTTGTTTTCATGATTTGTACTTGTATAAGGATATACAGACAAAAGAAACAAAAAGGAAAAATATCGTTAAAAACGTTAATTATGTTTTTGATAAACCTTATATTCTATGCTATGGTAACTGGAACTAATTATCATCGAACTCACCCGGGAGAGAGTAAATTTCAGGCAGGGATTACATATAATAATGTACGTATATTTATTTATAGTATTGTCTTTTGTTTAGGCCTGGCAATCATGAAGAAAATGAAAAAGCTTGCGTCAAAGTGGATTATAACATGGGCGATATTATGTACGGTATTTCTAATTGTAATGTCGTTTTGCGAAATAGAAAATGCATATGTGAGTTTTTCAACAGCAGATTAGGCAGAAAAGTATTATGGAATTGAAAAAAATAAAATAGATGAAATATATGGTGAAGATTCCATAGAGGTATTATATCTTGAAGATAGACAAATGAATAGTAAAATAATTTATAAAGAAGAAGGAGGGTGGAAATGTACATCACATTCTGAGATAAAATGTCTTTATAATAGGGCTGATTTTAAGAAAGATAATACAATTGTTGTGCGAGAATGTACGATAACCGGAGAACTGTATATCAGTGTTATTTGTGGAAAGAAAGATAATAAAGATTTCCAGATATCAGATACACAAAATACAATTTTTACAAAAAAAGAATTTGTAAATAAAAATGGAGAACAGATAAGTTATAATGGCTATCTTGGAAAAGAAAAACCAAAAAATTATGTGATTCACTTAGATGGCGAAGAGATATCTATAGACTGGAACGAAAGTGATATTATGATTGTTTGACAGGAACAAAGTTAAAGATGAATAAAGTTGATTATGAAGAGAACGGTTGGCATTCCCCCACCGACCGTTTTTTTTGTACCCATTTTTAAGAAAAAAGAGGTGAAAAACTATGAAATACAGAATAATTACATTAATTGGTCTTGCCGAAAGTACTCTGGCAGTGTGTTTTGGAGGTTGGGATAAATTCCTGCAGACATTGCTTTTGTTTATGGCAATCGACTGGTTTACAGGGGGAATCCTTCTTCCGGCAGTATTTGGAAAAAGTCCGAAATCTGAAAATGGTGCACTGGAAAGCAGAGCAGGCTAGAAAGGGTTGTGCAGAAAAGGCATGACATTGTTGTATGTTCTCATTGCTGCCCGTCTGGAGGCATTGATGGGAACAGAATATCTGAGAGATAAGGACAGTTGCTGTACAACTTAAATGTGACTTATCTGGTTGAAGGAACTGTAGTCTGGCAGAATAATGGTGGTTGTACAGTGGATTTTCTTTATTTGCTTATAGCAAGAATGATAACCGGACGGATGTGATTCAGATAGTGAAAGAATATGAAATTAATCTGTCAGAAAAAGGCTGGTATTATGTTGCGGCAAAAATAAGCGAGTAATTGAATGCTTACTTATTTCAGAAAAGTCTAACGGAGCAAATTGTTGATGCATTTCCGGTATTAAAGAGAATCTTTACAGTCTTCCTAAAACAGTTAAGAATGGTTCTGAAACCTTAAACTATACGTATGACGCAAACGGAAATATCATAAGTATCAAAGATTCTGCAGGTGAGAGTACATTTCGATATGACGAATTAAATCAGCTGATCCGGGAAAATAATCATCAGTTAAACAAAACCATCACTTATGCCTATGATCTGGGTGGTAATCTGACAGTAGAAAAAGAGTACGCATTTACGACTGCGGAAACTCTTCCTGATACACCTGTGAAGACAATGACAGGAACTTATGACAGTGCATGGAAGGATAAACTCCTGAGCTGGGATGGCACAGCAATGACTTATGATGCCATTGGAAATATGCTTACCGGAGGAGGAACAACTTATACCTGGACACAGGGACGCAGGCTTTCCGGTGTAGAAAATGGAAAGAGTATTAAATATCTTTACGACAATATTGGTGCCAGAGTGAAAAAAAACAGTAGACAATACAGTGACTGAATATCAGTGGGCAGGAGATCTTCTCCTTTCTGAGAAAACTGACGGAAGAATCATCTGGTACTGTTATGACTCCCAGGCCAATCTGATCTTTGTGACTATCAGGGGAATCACCTATTTTTATGTACGAAATGTACAGGGTGACATCATTGCCCTTGTTGACGCAGATGGAAAAGTGGTAGTAAAATATACTTCTGACAGTTGGGGAAAAGTGATTGCTGTTACAGGTGAGCTGGCAGATACAGTAGGTGTTCAGAATCCATTCCGCTATAAGGGATATTATTATGATAATGAAACAGGTATGTATTATCTGAAAAGTAGATATTATGATGCGGAAATTAAAAGATTTATTTGCGCAGATGGATATTTTTCTACTGGAGTAGGAAAACATGATTGTAATATGTTTTTGTATTGTAATAATAATCCGATTATGAATGTTGATGTTAACGGATATTCATTTATATCGTTTGTAAAAAAAATCAATATCATTTGTAAAGGATATTGTCGGTGCGGTAAGTAAAGGCATTTCGATATCTGGAGGCTCTGCGGTTGCTATTGCGACATCAGATGGACCATCTCCAGTAATGGATTTTGTAGCAGCCGGAATTGTATTAGGTTTTAGTATTTATGAATATTATAAGGATAAAATTCACGATAATACACAAACAAAGATTTTAAGTTTGCCTAGAAATAAAAAAGATGTTGTTATTTATAGGTATGGAGGAACGAATCCTGGAAATTTAACGCCTTCTCAGAAAGATTCAGATACAGGCTTATCGTTCTCAACAATTCCACCTAGGATGGGAGGAAAAGCAGCTGTTACAACAATTAATACATTAAATAAGACAGGGATAGTTTATGCATATCAGGACAAATTAACACATGTTAGTGTGGTGCCAGTAGGAGTAAGTATTCAAACATGGATAAATGCAGGGAGTGGTTCAATTCGGACTCAAGCGGTAAAGAGTGTTGTAGTAAAATGGGATGGAGGAAACTAAATGGGAACAGATATTGATACTATTTTTAAAATGTTAAGTTGGAATAGTTCAGAAAAAGAACAATTGAGAGGAATAGACGAAGCGAAAAAAATAGAATATCTTTCCGTTTTATTTCAACCAATAGAAGATAAATCTGTATGGGAAAACTGTGCAAAGGTAATTAGCTCAAAATCAGATAATGAATTAAAAAAATATATGAATAATATGTTTGAATGGATAAAAGATATGAATTGGCCGGGTGCATTTGATATATATGCAAGAATTAAGCGAATGAATGTAGATTGTATAATGGAAAATTACATATATGCAATAAAAATAGCACTGAAATATCAAGATATAAATTGGCTGGACTATTTGTCTGGACTAATTGAAAATCCTGAGGTTTATAAACTTTTACCCGAAGAATATCAAAAATTAATGACAAAATATTATAATGATTTTTGGAAGGAATAACTTTAAAACAAAAGAGAGCGGTTGGCATTTCACCCCACCGACCGTTCTTTTTGTACCCATTTTTAAGAAAAAAGAGGTGAAAAACCATGAAATGTAAATTTTGTAAGGACAGTTGCTGTATAGCTTGAATATGTCATATCTGTTCGGAGAAGCAAAAGTGAGCGTATATAATAAAAGAGCGATTGAGGTAATATTTCCTGAGATATGTCTTGCGCATTGATTGCTGCAAAAAATAAATTACTTTTCGCTAAGATGTAGAAAAGCCCATTTTTCTGTGATAAGATGATAAGGATTCGATAAACAATGACTGTTTTACGAACAGACAGAAAGCATGCATCAAACTGCATGACAGAAGAGAACGGAGTTGAAAAGGTGAAAAAAAGAAAAAATTTTTTCAGAAGTCTGCGTTTTCGTATTCTGGTCATCCTGATCATTCTGGGAATCGTGCCGGGGGTTATTGTAACATATACGATGCTTCATAACTATCAGAACCGGGCGGTTGCAATGCTTACAGAGACAGTGGGTGATCAGTGCGATATTTTATGTAATCTGATCATCAGGGAGAATTATCTCAATGATACAGATTCAGAGGTTGTAAACAGCAAGCTGGAACTGTTTTCCAATGTGTATAACGGACGCATTCTGCTGGCTGACAGAGATTTTAAGATAGTAAGTGATACCTTCCACACAGAGGAGGGAAAGACGCTTCTCAGTTCACTGGCTGTAGCCTGTCTGAAAGGAGAAGAGACAAGCAATTATGACGCCAGAAGTAAAGTACTGGAGCTTGCGGTTCCTGTACAGAGTCCGGATGTGCAGCAGCTTCAAGGCGTGATGCTGGTAAGCGTTTCGGCTGTTGATATTGCGGAAACACTGGCAGAGATGGAACAGAGAGGCGTGATGCTGATCGGAAGTATTGTTGTTCTTTCGGTATTTCTGGCATGGCTGCTCTCTACAATACTTGTAAAACCACTTGCAAGAGTGACGAAGGCCATTGAAGATCTGACAGATGGCATGCTGGATGAAGAGATCAGTGTTCCTGACTATACGGAGACAGAGCTGATCACAGATGCATTCAACAAGATGGTCAACCGCATGAAAATTCTTGATGAATCCAGGCAGGAGTTTGTATCCAATGTGTCCCATGAACTGAAGACACCCCTGACTTCCATGAAGGTTCTGGCAGATTCTCTGGTTGGACAGCAGGGAGTCCCGGAGGAACTGTATCAGGAGTTTATGAGTGATATTACTGCTGAAATCGACAGAGAGAATAAGATCATTACAGATCTGCTCTCGCTGGTAAAGATGGATAAGAAAGCAGCAGATGTAAACATCACCCATATGGATATCAATCAGCTTCTGGAGGATATCCTCAAGCGCTTGCGTCCCATTGCAGACAGGCGCAATATCGATTTGATCCTGGATTGCTTCCGACCTGTGGATGCAGATGTGGATGAGGTGAAGTTTACTCTTGCTGTCAGCAATCTGGTGGAGAATGGAATTAAATATAATGTGGATGATGGATGGGTGCGTGTGTCTCTGGATGCAGACCATAAATATTTCTATATAACAGTGGCGGATTCCGGTATGGGAATCCCTGAGGACAGTATAGAGAGAATCTTTGAGCGTTTCTATCGTGTGGACAAGTCCCATTCCAAGGAAATCGGGGGAACCGGTCTGGGACTGGCGATCACCAAGAGTTCTATTGCAATGCACCATGGAACGATCAAAGTATTCAGTAAAGAAGGAGAGGGAACTACATTCTCTGTGCGTATTCCTCTGTCTTATATACCGTCATAGGAGGTGCCATTGTGAAAAAGAAACTTTCAATCATTATAACAGCGTTAATACTAAGCATCCTTGCGGCCGGGTGTTCTGTGGAGATACATGAAGATTCGGGTAAACAGGATGCCAAATATTATCTGTACGATATCAGCTCTGATGAAACTCAGCTTCAGAAGGAAAGCTACTCTCCGGAGGAGACAACTGCAGACTATATGCTTAAGGATATGATGCAGCGGATGAACAGCCAGCAGACAGATTCGCAGAACCGGGTCAGTCTGCTTCCTGAAGGAGTACAGATGAATTACAGTGTAGAAGAGGACGTGCTGGTGGTCAACTTTAACAGTCAGTACAGCAGCATGAGCCGCGCCAGGGAATTACTTGTGCGGGCAGGTGTTGTGAAGACTTTCCTTCAGGTTCCGGGGATTAATTCTGTGCGTTTTACAATAGAAAATGAAGATCTGACAGATTCCAGGGGACAGGCTGTGGGAAATATGACTGCAGATACCTTTGCCGAGTTCACAGGAACTGAACCGGATGCCTATTGCAGCAATACCTTTACGCTTTATTTTACTGATAAGAGTGGTCAGAAGCTGGTAAAAGAACAGCGTACTGTGCGGTATAAACGCAGTATCCCCAAAGAGAGGATCGTTCTGGAACAGTTAATGAAGGGACCGCTGGAAAAAGGGCATTACCCCACAATTCCGGAGAATACGGAGGTTCTGAATGTGACCATAGCAGACAGAATCTGCTATGTGGCATTTGACGGAGTATTTTCTTCCTATGCGCTGGATGTATCGGAGAAAATACCGGTATATTCTGTGGTAAATTCGCTGCTGGATGCGCTGGATGCAGACAAAGTGCAGATTACGGTCGGCGGGAAGGACAGGCTGGATACCTTTGGTAAGAAGATGGAGCTGTATCATTTTTATGAAAGAAATGATAAGCTGGTAGTCAAGGAAAAAGAGTGATATTCATAAACGAAGAGGAGGCACAAAAGTGAGGAGACGCCCTGTGTGTATCCTGTGCATGCTTCTGGTTGTTTTTCTGTGTGTGACAGACTGGCTGGGATTTTCCCTGATAAGGGGGAATCCACTGCCACAGTCTGTGCAGACATGGATCAGAAAGCATCCGGAATCCACCATCTGCGGGGAGGTGGTCAGGTGCCGGGAGAATGAAGATTTTCAATCTGTATATCTTAGAAATACTTATCTTATTTACAATTCTGAAAAAGTTTCCATTGATAATATAAAGGTTTATTTAAAACAAAAAAAGAATCATAGCGGTAACAGTGATGTTGATAAACTTCTGGCAGGAAGTCTTGTTCTGGTGTCCGGAAAACTGGAAGAGGTGCAAAGCCCCACGAATCCGGGAGAGTTTGACAGTAAAGCATACTATGGCTGCCAGAGGATCTATTATGTGATGAAGAAAGGAAAGATAAAGAAGCAGTCGCAGAGTCATTCTGTATATGGGCAGTTCCTGATCGATATGCAGCAGAAATTTGCAGGTATTCTGGAGAAGACCTGTGGAATGGAAGCTGGAGCGTTTGAAGCAATCGTGCTGGGAGATAAAACAAATCTGGATCCGGAGTTGAAAATGCGTTATCAGATGGCAGGAATTATACATATTCTGGCGATTTCGGGGCTCCATATCAGTCTTCTTGGAATGGGACTGTATAATCTGCTGAAAAAAATCGGTCTGGGTATCTGGCCGGCAGGCCTGCTGGCGCTGGTGATCATGCTTCAGTATGGGATGATGACCGGAGGGACTGTTTCAACTATGCGGGCAGTATGTATGTTTTTACTTTCTGTAGGTGCAAAGATTGCAGGACGGATTTATGATATGCCTACAGGAATGGCGGCTGCGGCGATCCTGATCCTTATGGAAAATCCGGCGTATCTGCTTGATGGAGGTTTTCTGCTGTCTTTTGGATCGGTGATTGGGATTGGCTGTGTCTGGCCAATGGTGCAGGAGGGGATGGATGTATTAAACCGGAAAAAACGAAGTAAGGTTAATGAGAAGGGAAAAATCAGAAATAAACTTCTGATGTCATTTCTGGCATCCGGAGTTGTGCAGCTTACCACACTTCCCATAGTGCTGTGGTTTTACGGAGAAGTGTCGGTGATGGGGATTTTTCTGAATCTGCTGGTGCTTCCTACTGTGGGGATTGTACTGGGAAGCGGAACTGCCGGTGCATTACTTGGATTAGTCACTGTCAGAGGAGCGTTTCTGGCTGTTGTTCCGGGCAGGATTATTCTGAGAGGATATGAGTTCCTGACAGTGCTGTTGGGGCGACTTTCGTTTTGTACATGGATCGGCGGAAAGCCGGAAGTGTGGCA
The DNA here is from genome assembly GCF_020593585.1 of Blautia sp. DFI.6.71. Taxonomy (NCBI): domain Bacteria; kingdom Bacillati; phylum Bacillota; class Clostridia; order Lachnospirales; family Lachnospiraceae; genus Blautia; species Blautia sp. DFI.6.71. The sequence goes on along the minus strand of NZ_JAJDMJ010000009.1, from coordinate 79,149 downwards.
GATCGTTGGATATTATCTGGTTCTGGCAACAGCGGTGTGGATGTACAGAGCGGGTGTGAAGAAAAGTGAAAATGGTAAGATCTTTGCGTGGAAAATCCGGGCTGTATATGCAGGTATGGTATGCTTTGCAATTCTGCTGATCAGTTACAGACCGTATGAAGATTTCCGTATCGCCTGTCTGGATGTGGGACAGGGAGACGGAATTGTGGTGGAAATAGAAAACAGATGGAATATCCTGATCGACGGGGGCAGTACGAATAAGAATGAACTGGGAAAATATCAGCTGCTCCCATACTTGAAGAGCAGAGGGATTTCCAGACTGGACGGAATTTATGTTTCTCACACAGATGAAGATCATATCAGCGGGGTGCGGGAACTTCTGGAATTTGTTGAGAAAGATCTGACTTCTCTGCGCATAGAGAATCTGATCCTGCCCAAATGGAGCGATATTCAGGAGAATAAAAATTATCGGGAGCTGACAGAGCTGGCAGAGTCAGCGGGAGTCCGGGTGCTTACTATGAAAGCAGGAGATGAGATCAGATATGGAACTGTCAGACTGAAGGTTCTGTGGCCGGAGTCCACAGCATCAGGGAAGGAAGTAAATGAAGATGCGATGGTTCTGGAAATGATAAGCAAAGATTTCAAAGGGCTTTTTACCGGAGATATCGGGATGGTGACAGAAGAAAAACTGATACAGAATGGGTGTCTTGAAGATGTGGACTTCCTGAAAACTGCTCATCACGGTTCCAGATATTCTACAGGAGCAGAGTTTCTGGAAATCGTCAGACCGGAACTGGCTGTTGTTTCCTGTTCTGCAACAAACACATACGGGCATCCGTCGCCGGATACGCTGGAACGGCTGAAGAAGAGTGGAAGCAGAGTGCTGATCACCAGAGACTGTGGGGCGGTTACAATAGTCAATGGAAAATCTGTTTCTGCCTTTAACCGAATCAAGTAAGCCCCCTGTGGAGATGTGAAAAGCAATAAGCAGTAGGATTTTCAAAGTGGTTACGTTCACAGTAACTCAAAGCAAACAATGTTGTCATAATTATATACAGGTGTCTTGACACCTATATATCCGGGGAGTATAATTGCACAGACAAACGAAAATCAGGCATGATGTGAGGAAAGAAAGATGAAAGAACATTATGATGTCATTATTGTGGGAACAGGGGCAGCCGGACTGTACTGTGCACTGAACCTTCCGGAGAAAATGAAAATCCTGCTTATCACCAAGCAGGAGGCAGACCGGTCAGATTCATTCCTGGCACAGGGCGGAATCTGTATGCTGCGCGGCGAAGATGACTATGAAAATTATTTTGAAGATACCATGCGGGCAGGACATTATGAGAATAATAAACGGGCAGTAGATCTGATGATCCGCAGCTCCAATGATATTATCAGAGATCTTCTGCGTTATCATGTGGATTTTGCAAGGGATGGTCTGGGAAATCTGGCATTTACCAGAGAGGGAGCACATTCCCAGCCAAGAATTCTTTTTCATGAGGATATTACAGGAAAAGAAATCACACAGACTCTCTTAACTGCTGCAAAAATAAAAGAAAATATTGAAATCTGTGAATATATGACTATGGTAGACCTGATCTCCAAAGATAATACAGTCTGCGGAATCATTGCAATGGACCGGAATGATCAGGCATTTCCTGTTTATTCTCAGTATGTGGTTCTTGCCTGCGGCGGAATCGGCGGGCTTTTTAAAAACTCTACCAACTTTTCGCATATTGCGGGAGATGGTGTGGGAATTGCAATGAAGCACCATGTGGAAATGGAAAATCTGGACTATATCCAGATTCATCCGACAACTCTCTATTCAAAGAAACCCGGACGGCGTTTCCTGGTTTCAGAATCAGTCAGAGGAGAAGGTGCTCTTCTGTATGATAAGAACGGACAGCGTTTTACAAACGAATTACAGCCGAGAGATCTGCTGAGCCAGAAGATTTTTGCCCAGATGGAAAAGGATGGAACAGAGTTTGTATGGGAAGATATGCGCCCTCTGGGAGAGAAAACAATTCTGGAACATTTTCCTCATATTTATGAACAGTGCGTGGAAGAAGGCTTTGATCCGAGAAAAGAGCCAATCCCGGTTGTTCCGGCACAGCATTATTTTATGGGTGGGATCAAGGTAAATCTGGGAAGCAAAACTTCCATGAAGGGACTTTATGCGTGTGGAGAGACAAGTTGTAATGGTGTTCATGGAAGAAACCGTCTGGCAAGTAATTCTCTTTTGGAATCTCTGGTCTTTGCAAGAAAGGCTGCAGATGATATGATATTTGGACAGACACCGGAATATGTGCGGGCAGATGCAATTGATATGAATATGTATGAAAGCAGAGAAGAACTGCTTAATGCCTGCCACGAAACCGTATTAAAAGAGATTGAAAGGATGAAAAAAAGTCATGAATAGTATTACAATGAAAATGCAGGCAGACAAGCTGATCCGTATGGCGCTTCAGGAGGACATTACCAGTGAGGATGTTTCCACGAATGCAGTGATGCGAAGCGCAGTAAAAGGAACCGTAGATCTGATCGCAAAGGAAGACGGAATCATTGCCGGACTGGATGTATATGCGAGAGTATTCCAGATTCTGGATGAGAAAACAGAGATCAGTTTCAACTTTAAAGACGGTGAGGCAGTAAAGAAGGGCGATCTTCTTGGAACAGTAACAGGAGATATCCGGGTGCTTCTTTCCGGAGAGAGAGTTGCCCTGAATTATCTCCAGAGAATGAGTGGTATCGCTACTTATACAAAACAGGTTTCAAAGCTTCTGGAAGGAAGTAAGGTAACACTTCTGGACACCAGAAAGACAACTCCGAACTGTCGTGTTTTTGAAAAATATGCTGTACGTATAGGCGGCGGATGCAACCACAGATATAATCTTTCTGACGGAGTACTGCTTAAGGATAATCATATCGGAGCAGCCGGAAGCGTAGCGAAAGCAGTGGCCATGGCAAAAGAATATGCACCATTTGTCCGTAAGATCGAGATTGAAGTAGAGACTATGGAACAGGTAAAAGAAGCAGTAGAAGCAGGAGCAGATATCATTATGCTTGACAATATGACACCGGAAATGATGAAAGAAGCAGTAGAGCTTATCGCAGGCCGGGCACAGACAGAATGCTCCGGAAATATCACAAAGGAAAATATCGCCAAAATCCTGGAAACAGGTGTGGATTTTGTTTCCAGCGGTGCACTGACACATTCTGCTCCAATCCTTGACATTTCCATGAAGAATCTTCATGCAATATAATAACATGGCAGCGAAGCTGTTTTGCAGCGGATAATTTGCTATAGGATTATATCGTGGAGAAAGGATGGGAAAGTATGAATACTGCTCAGAGAAGAACTGAAATTTTAAAGCTCCTTCAGCAGGAAGAAAAACCTGTGGCTGCCAGGGCGATGGCATCACAGTTCGGAGTAAGCAGACAGGTGATCGTGCAGGATATGGCTGTGATACGTGCATCTACACCGGGAATCCTGTCAACGACCAGAGGATATGTGTTGCAGCAGGATAAAGATATTGCATGCACCAGAGAATTTAAAGTACGCCATGGGCAGGAGCAGGCAGCGGAGGAACTGAATCTGATCGTGGACTGTGGCGGGCGAGTGAAAAATATCAGCATCAGCCACAGGGTTTATGGCCGTGTCACTGCAGAAATGGATATTCGTTCCAGACAGGATGTGAATGAATTTGTCCAGGCAATCAACAGCAGCCATTCCAGCGTATTAAGCAGTGCTACTTCCGGGTATCACTATCATTTGATAGAAGCATCCAGCCAGGAAAGGCTGGATCTGATCGGAGAACAGTTAAAGAAAGCAGGTTTCCTTGCACCACTTCAGCCATGGGAAAAGGAAAAACATCATAATATATAAGTAAGAAGGGATTCAGAAGATGACAATAGCAGAAATTCAGCAGGAAATCCTGCGAATGAAAAAAGAACAGGATATCTGTATTCTTGCACACGCATATCAGGGTCAGGAGATTCTGGAAGTGGCGGACTATACAGGAGATTCCTATGGCCTGAGTGTACAGGCATCCAAAAGAGACTGCAGCGGTGTGATCATGTGCGGCGTTCGTTTTATGGCAGAAACCTGCAAGATTTTAAGCCCGAAGAAAAAAGTCTGGCTGGCTAATCCTGTAGCCGGATGTCCTATGGCAGAGCAGTTGGATCTGGAAGGTCTGCGTGAATTAAAAGCACAGTATCCGGATTATGCAGTTGTCGCCTATATTAATACAACTTCAGAACTGAAAACAGAATGTGACGTATGCGTTACGTCCTCATCAGCAGTTGAAATCTGCAAAAAGCTGGAGCAGGATAAGATTTTATTTATTCCGGATCCGAACCTGGGACATTATGTGGCGGAAAAGCTTCCGGAGAAAACTTTTGCATTTTATAAAGGCGGATGTCCGAGACATATCGTGGTCAGTGCAAAAGATGTAGAAAAAGCCCGCGCAGCGCATCCGGATGCACTTTTCCTGGTACACCCGGAATGCCGTCAGGAAGTAGTAGAGCAGGCTGATTATGTAGGCTCCACCACAGGAATCATGAAATTTGCAAAGAAATCTGAACATAAAGAATTTATCATCGGAACAGAAAACAGCATTGTAGAGCATCTTCAGTTTGAATGTCCTGATAAGAAATTTTACCCGGTTGCAGTACAGCTTACATGCATGAATATGAAGGTTACCACCTTAATGGACATCTACAACTGCCTGAAAGGACAGGGCGGGGAAGAAATCCTCCTTCCGGAAAATATCATGGAAGGCGCCGGAAGATGCATTCACAGAATGGTGGAGCTGGGCGGCTGAATAATAATCTGAAATTTTCTGCTGGCTATTATGTCATGGAATTGATACAATAAAAGTAACGTTACTGAGAACAGTAACAAAGTAACTGCTCTGCAGTCTGATATCTTGGTATCTGTGAATAGAACAACAGATTGCTGAACAGTTACAGACAAAACAGCCTCAGGAGTAGAAAATTGAAAAACATACAGGCAGACATTAAATCAGGAAATTTTAAACAGGTGTATCTTCTCTATGGAGAGGAAGCATATCTGAAACAACAGTATAAACAGAATCTGGTAAAGGCACTGAATCCGGATGGGGATACTATGAACTTCAATCACTATGAAGGCAAGGGGATTGATGTAAAACAGTTGATCGACCTCTGTGAAACCATGCCATTTTTTGCAGAGCGCAGAGTTGTTTTGCTGGAAGATACAGGTTTTTTCAAAAATAAGTGTGAGGAACTGGCAGATTATATGAAAGAGCTGCCGGACTATCTGTATCTGGTTTTTGCAGAAACGGAAGTAGACAAGAGAAACCGCATGTACAAAGCAGTAAAAGCCTGCGGAAGTATTGCGGAATTTATCAGACAGGATGAAAAAACTCTGATGCGCTGGGCAGCAGGGATCCTGGGGAAAGCCGGAAAAAAGATCACCCAGAGAGACATGGAACTTCTGCTGACCAAAACAGGAACTGATATGGGGAATCTCAGGATGGAGATGGAGAAGCTTATCAGTTATACAGAAGGCAGGGATGTGGTGACTGCAGAGGATATTGAAGAAATCTGCACCACCCAGACAACCAACAGAATTTTTGATATGGTGCGTGCAGTAACAGAGAAAAATCAGAAGCGTGCACTGGAACTTTATTATGATCTGCTGACATTGAAAGAACCGCCGATGAGGATCCTGTTTCTTCTTGCGAAGCAGTATCGCCAGCTACTGTTGGCAAAACAGTTTGCGGCAGCAGGACTTGCGCAGACAGAAATAGCTTCGAAACTGGGAGTTCCCGGATTTGTTGTGAGAAACATTACAACATGTGCCAGAGCTTACGCCATATCTGAACTGGAACAGGCAGTAAAAGATTTTGTGGATGCGGAAGAATCAGTAAAAACAGGACGACTGGAAGATAAGCTGAGCGTAGAATTACTGATCATTAAGTACAGCAGTAAAGTAAAATAGGAAAAACGGTAACTGCCGGATATTCTGGCAGTTACAAAAGATAATAACAAAAAAGACAGCCACATGACGGTGATGGCTGTCCTTTTTAATCATAAGCTTATAATTAAAAATTCAATCTATAATTAGTCAATGCTGTTAACAGCTTTAGCTAAACGGGCAACTTTTCTTGCACAGTTGTTTTTATGATAAACACCTTTGGATGTAGCTTTGCTGATTGTGGAAACAGCATCCTTTAATGCTACTTCTGCAGCTGCCTTATCTTTATTTGCTACTGCTGCTTCAACTTTCTTCATAGAAGTTTTAACTGCAGATTTGATTGCTTTGTTTCTTGCTGCTTTAGTTCTGTTTACTAAAATTCTTTTCTTAGCAGATTTAATGTTAGCCAATTCGTACACCTCCAATTTAATTCGATAAAATATTATTATACTCCTGTCATAGAAACAGACACGGGCGCTCCTATGAACATGCTTATATATATTATCTCAAATAATCTTCCTTGTCAATACATATTTCCATAAAAAAAGCTAAAAATAGATATAAAAAGTTGTTATAAGAACGGAGTAAACAGTAACAAATATTGAATGAAGTACGGAGGGAAAAGAGATGCTGGATAATTACGGAATAAGAACAGACCTGGCGCTGGAGGCAACCGAACGGTTTACAGAGGAAAACGTAGAAGTCCGGGGAGTGGAGATCCACGAAGATTATAATGAAGAGAAAGATATCCGTACCACTGTGGTAAAAATCACCACAGAAAACGGTGCCCGGACAATGGGACGACCCCAGGGAAGCTATATTACGATAGAAGCTCCGGGGCTTTCTGTACATGATGAGGATTATCACAGAGAAATTTCCCTGGAAATCGCCCGTCATTTACAGAATGTGATCAATCTGGAACGTGAGCTGTCCATTCTGGTAGTAGGTCTGGGAAATTCAGCGATCACAGCCGATTCCCTGGGGCCTCATGTGGTAGAAAATCTTCATATAACGAGACATATGATAAGAGAGTATGGCCTGCAGAGCCTTGGAAAAGAAAAAATGCACCGTATCAGTGGAATTATCCCGGGAGTAATGGCACAGACAGGCATGGAGACGTCTGAGATCATACAGGGAATCGTGGCAGAGACAAAGCCGGACATAGTGATTGCCATTGATGCGCTGGCAGCAAGAAGCACCAGACGCCTGAACCGTACGATCCAGATCACAGACACAGGAATCAACCCGGGTTCCGGTGTAGGCAATCACAGAGTGGGGCTTACAGAAGAAAATCTGCAGGTAAAAGTGATCGGGATCGGAGTACCCACCGTAGTAGATGCGGCAACTATCGTCCATGATTCCATGGCACACCTTCTGGAAGCGCTGGAAGAGGCAGAACAGAAAGAATTTTTGGAAGAAATGATATCGCCCCATCTTCACACCATGTTTGTAACTCCCAAAGATGTGGATGAGACAGTAAAATACCTGAGTTTCACAATCTCAGAAGGACTGAACATGGCGTTTGAGGAAATAGGCGGCTGACCGGAAAATTGTTCCGTCAGTGTGAACAGGGTATAAATGGGAAAACATGGACATAGGATAAGTCAAGAGGTGATCCATGTGACAAACGTTCAGAAAGCGTTCTGCATTCTGCTTAGCATGTGCTTTTTTGCCACTCTGGCAGTATTGCCAGGGACATTTTTTACAGGAGAAAATGTGTACAGGCATCTGCCCCTGTACCGCTTTCTGGAAAAAAGAGCTCATATGAGTTCCTATGAAGATATTGAAACTTATAAAAAAATAGCAGGAGAAAACGGAAAATATCTGGGAGAGCGTGCACAGTCCGAACAATTGCTGGCAGAAAAAGGTGAATCTGAAGAATTACAGATACCAGAATCTACACCGGTACCGAAAGAAACAGCAATTCCTTCGAAAACAGTAAAATCAGCGAAAATATCAGAGTCAGCGAAAATATCAGAATCAGAACAAACTTCAAAAAAATCAGACAAGACACCTAAACCGAAAAAGATAACTGCGTCACCGGAAAATCATGAAACGGACAAATCACAGAAGCCGCAAGAGTCAGCAGCGCAGAATGACCAAAATATTCAGAACAGCACAGAAACCATTGCTGCTGCAGTTCCTCATCCAATAATCGACCTGTCCCCCGAAAAACTGGCAGATTATAATTATCTTCTGGGACAATTCTATATCGTAGATTCCAACACAGAAGCAGATGCCGTACAGATCAATGCCGGGGATTTTCTGAAACAGGACTTAAAAATTACCAAAGAAACCGATACCCCTCAGATTCTGATCTATCACAGCCATTCGCAGGAAACCTTCGCAGATTCCAGAGAAGGGGAAGAATCCGACACGATTGTAGGAGTAGGAGATTATCTGACACAGCTTCTCACAGAAAACTACGGTTATCAGGTAGTCCATCTCAAAGAGCAGTTTGACATGGCAGGCGGTGAACTGGACCGCAGCGCTGCTTATGATTATGCCCGCGATTATCTGGAACCTTATCTTCAGGAAAACCCGGATATCCAGGTGATCATAGACCTGCACCGGGACGGCGTCCCTGAAGACCGGCATCTTGTAACAGAGATCAATGGAAAACCCACAGCTCAGATCCTTTTTTACAATGGACTGAGTTATACGACATCCAAAGGTTCCCTGGACTATCTGCCAAATCCATACATACAGCAAAATCTGGCATTCTCCTTTCAGCTGGAATACCAGGCAGCCCAATACTATCCTCAATTTTACCGGGGAATTTACCTTGCAGGTTACCGCTACAATCTCCATCTCCGTCCACGCTCCCTTCTCCTGGAAGCCGGAGCCCAGACAAACACAGTCCAGGAAGTAAAAAATGCCATGGAACCATTTGCCGACATCTTAGACAAGGTACTGCAAGGATAAATTCTATAGCAATTCCATAAAATAATGCAATCAAGACAGTTCAGCAGAGTGCGAAGGACAAGGAAGATACCTGCAGGCGTGCCGACGCACGGCAAAGATAATAATTACCAGGATGTTTCTGTGCGTCCATGTAGATAAATAGATGACAAACCCTTCCCCCATATGTTATAATACAAAATTAGCAAACCCATCAATTATAGTATATAAGAAAGAACTCAGGAGGGAATTCCTTAATGATAGACCAGAGCAAAATCAGAAATTTCTGTATTATTGCACACATAGACCACGGCAAATCCACTCTTGCCGACCGAATCATCGAAATGACCGGCACTCTGACAGAACGTGAAATGCAGTCACAGGTACTGGATAACATGGAACTTGAAAGAGAACGTGGAATCACCATTAAATCTCAGGCAGTACGAATCGTATACAAAGCCAAAGACGGCGAAGAATACATCTTCAACCTGATCGACACCCCCGGCCATGTAGACTTCAATTACGAAGTATCCCGAAGCCTTGCAGCCTGCGACGGTGCAATCCTGGTAGTAGATGCAGCTCAGGGAATCGAAGCCCAGACACTGGCAAATGTATATCTTGCCCTTGACCATGACCTGGATGTCCTTCCGGTCATCAACAAAATCGATCTGCCAAGTGCAGAACCGGATCGTGTGGTAAATGAAATCGAAGATGTCATCGGCCTTGAAGCCCATGACGCACCAAGGATTTCTGCCAAAACAGGACTTAATGTAGAAGAAGTCCTGGAACAGATCGTAACAAAGATCCCGGCACCTCATGGCGATGTAGATGCACCATTAAAAGCCCTGATCTTTGACTCAATTTATGATGCATACAAAGGCGTTATCGTATTCTGCCGTGTCATGGATGGCCGTGTGAAAAGAGGCACCCAGATTCATATGATGGCAACAGGCTTCACCACAGAAGTTGTGGAAGTCGGATACTTTGGTGCAGGACAGTTCATTCCATGCGAGGAACTGACAGCAGGCATGGTAGGATACATCACTGCGAGTATTAAAAACCTTGGTGACACTCGTGTAGGTGATACAGTTACAGATAAGGAAAGACCATGTGCAGAAGCACTTCCGGGCTATAAGAAAGTAAATCCTATGGTATACTGCGGATTATACCCGGCAGATGGTGCCAAATACGGTGATCTGAGAGATGCTCTTGAGAAGCTTCAGCTCAATGACGCCTCTCTGTTCTATGAACCGGAGACATCTGTAGCCCTTGGCTTTGGTTTCCGATGTGGTTTTCTGGGATTGCTCCATCTTGAGATTATTCAGGAGCGTCTGGAAAGAGAATACAACCTTGATCTTGTGACCACAGCTCCCGGTGTTATTTATAAAGTATACAAAACTAACGGCGAAGTTATCAATCTGACAAACCCAAGCAATCTGCCGGATCCATCAGAGATTGAATACATGGAAGAACCAATGGTAAATGCCGAGATCATGGTAACAACTGAATTTATCGGCGCCATTATGGATCTTTGCCAGGAACGAAGAGGGCAGTATCTGGGAATGGATTATATGGAAGAAACACGTGCGCTTCTGAAATATAAGCTGCCGTTAAATGAGATTATCTATGATTTCTTTGATGCCCTCAAATCCCGCTCCAGAGGCTATGCTTCTCTGGATTACGAACTCTGCGGATATGAGCGCAGCGAGCTTGTGAAACTGGATATTCTGGTAAACAAAGAAGAAGTGGATGCTCTTTCCTTTATCGTACATGCAGATACAGCATATGAGAGAGGCCGTAAGATGTGCGAGAAATTAAAAGACGAGATTCCCCGCCAGCTTTTTGAGATTCCGATCCAGGCAGCTGTCGGAAGCAAGATTATTGCCAGAGAGACAGTCAGAGCCATGCGTAAGGATGTACTTGCCAAATGTTACGGCGGTGATATTTCCCGTAAGAAGAAACTTCTGGAGAAACAGAAGGAAGGTAAGAAACGTATGCGTCAGGTAGGCAATGTGGAGATTCCGCAGAAAGCATTTATGAGTGTATTGAAACTGGATGATAAATAAAGTATGAATGGTAACTATTTGGCAGCCTGCTGTCCACATAACTGTGAAGGTACTGAACAGTTATCTGTGAATAGTGCTCATCTCAACAGAAGGTTAAAATATTGAAGAAAATGATTAAGCGAAAAACAGTTATACTATGTATGTTATTGCTTGGAATTTCTGTCTCCGGATGTGGGAAAACCAGGGAGGTAGATGAAGCGTCCTCCAAAGTGATCCAGATCAGTGTTGCGCCGGAAGAGACAAGTCCCACTCCGGCACCGGATCAGGTAGCTTCCGCAGCAGTTACCACCAATGGTAATCTGACAATGGTAAATACGTATCTGGCAGAGCAGGATGCAGCAGGTATCTCATCTGCGGAAAGTTCAGACAGCCAAAGTGATGCCGACAGTACAGATAACAGTGTCGACTCAGCAGATAACAATGAGCAAGACAGCAGTACATCAGATACTGAGGAATAGAAAACAGGTCATAACAGGAGCAGATTACAATGGAGAGAAGGAATATCACAGATTCTCCCATGGAAATCTATATCCACATTCCATTTTGCATAAAAAAATGTGATTACTGTGATTTCCTTTCCGGTCCGTCAGGTCCAAAGGAGCAGGCTGATTATGTAGATGCTCTGCTTGAAGAAATCAATGCAGCAGAAGAAGGAAAAGGAAGGAGTGTATCCTCTGTATTTATTGGAGGGGGCACTCCTTCTGTTTTGGATGAGAGATTCATAGGAGAAATTTTAAATCATATAAGACGAAAATTTCAGATTGCGGATCATGCTGAGATCACAATAGAAGTAAACCCGGGGACTGCAGACAGAAACAAACTGCAGGCATACAGAACATATGGAATCAACCGCCTGAGCATAGGTTTACAGTCGCCGGATGACAGAGAACTGAAGATCCTTGGAAGAATCCACAATTATGAGCAGTTTCTGGAGACTTACAGAAGTGCAAGAGAGGCAGGGTTCGACAATATCAATATTGATCTGATGAGTGCGATCCCGGATCAGACTTATGAAGGATGGATCCACAATCTTCGCACTGTTGCAGGACTGGATCCGGAACATATTTCCGCATACAGCCTGATCATTGAGGAGGGCACACCTTTTGCATCGCGGACGCTGAATTTGCCGGATGAAGATGCGGAGTACAATATGTATGAGGCAACAGCACAGATTCTGAGAGAATATGGCTTTGAGCAGTATGAGATTTCCAATTACGCAAAGAAAGGCAGAGAATGCAGGCATAACGTGGGCTATTGGATCCGACAGGATTATCTGGGGTTTGGCCTGGGAGCTTCCTCTCTTTATGGAAAGGAACGTTTTGCCAATACACAGGATATGAAAAAATATCTGGAAAACAGCAGAACTCCGGAAAAAATAAGAGAAAAAGAGCCGCCCCTCACCAGGGAGGATGAGATGGCGGAATTCATGTTTCTGGGACTTCGTATGACCAGAGGAATCTCAAAAGCTGAGTTTGAGCGGCAGTTTGGCAGTGAAATAGATGCAATATACGGGGATGTTCTGAGAAAATATAAGTCAATGAGACTGCTTTTGGAAGAAAACGGAAGGATTTTTCTGAGCAGAGAGGGAATTCATGTAAGCAATTCCGTTATGGCGGATTTTTTGCCGTAAACGCCTTGACGAACAAATGTTCCTGTATTATACTGATGCCATGAGGATTGCGGGGCAGCGAAACTGCGCACAATCCATGAATATCATAACATACGAAAAAGGTGTAACTGTCAAGGTAAGAAACAGTTATTATTTATAAATGAGAAACAGGAGGCCCACAATGGCAGCAGATACAACGAAGAAGCACTTTATCAGGATCAGAGGTGCCAATGTTAATAATCTTAAGAATTTAAGTGTGGATATTCCCAGAGACAAGTTTGTGGTATTTACAGGACTGAGTGGCTCCGGTAAATCTTCACTGGCTTTTGATACCATCTATGCAGAGGGACAGCGCCGTTATATGGAATCTCTCTCTTCCTATGCAAGACAGTTCCTGGGACAGATGGAGAAGCCGGATGTGGAGAGCATCGAAGGTCTGCCGCCGGCCATTTCCATTGATCAGAAATCTACCAACCGCAATCCACGTTCCACAGTAGGAACAGTGACAGAAATCTATGATTATTTCCGACTTCTGTATGCCAGAGTGGGAATCCCTCATTGTCCGAAGTGCGGAAGAGAGATTAAGAAGCAGACAGTTGACCAGATGGTGGACAGTATCATGTCTTTTCCGGAGAGAACGAAGATCCAACTTCTGGCGCCTGTTGTGCGGGGGCGCAAGGGAACTCATGCAAAGCTTCTGGAGCAGGCAAAGAGAAGCGGATATGTACGTGTGCAGATTGACGGAAACCTGTATGAGCTTTCCGAGGAGATCAGTCTGGACAAGAATATCAAGCATAATATAGAGATTGTGGTAGACCGTCTGATCGTGAAGCCCGGGATTGAGAAAAGACTCTCAGATTCCATTGAGACAGTGCTGGATCTGGCAGAGGGCCTTCTGATGGTAGATACTATGGATGGAAATATTCACAATTTCAGCCAGAGTTTCTCCTGTCCTGACTGTGGTATCAGTGTAGATGAGATCGAACCGAGAAGCTTTTCTTTCAATAATCCTTTTGGCGCCTGTCCGGACTGTCTGGGACTTGGGTATAAAATGGAATTTGATATTGATCTGATGATCCCGGATAGATCTCTGAGTATCCTGGATGGTGCCATTGTGGTCACAGGATGGCAGTCCTGCACAAATGAGGGAAGCTTTTCCAGGGCAATCCTGGATGCTCTTGCCAGAGAATATGATTTCAGCCTGGCAACACCTTTTGAGGAGTATCCGGAGAAGATACAGGACATTCTGATCAACGGAACTAATGGACATTCTGTAAAGGTTTACTATAAAGGGCAGCGCGGAGAGGGCGTTTACGATGTGGCGTTTCCGGGGCTGATCCGAAATGTGGAGCAGCGTTACAGAGAGACAGGCTCTGATGCCATGAAGCAGGAGTATGAATCTTTCATGCGCATTACTCCATGTAAAACCTGTAAAGGTCAGAGACTGAAGAAGGAATCACTGGCTGTGACTGTGGCGGATAAGAATATTTATGAGGTCACCAATCTTTCCATAGAGAAGCTGAAAGCCTTTCTGGCGGATATGCAGCTCTCCGAGCAACAGCAGCTTATCGGCAGACAGATTCTGAAAGAAATCAGGGCAAGGGTAAGTTTCCTGTCAGATGTAGGACTGGATTATCTTTCATTGGGACGTGCGACAGGAACTCTTTCCGGCGGCGAGGCGCAGAGAATCCGTCTGGCTACCCAGATTGGTTCCGGGCTGGTAGGAGTTGCCTATATTCTGGATGAACCGAGTATCGGACTTCACCAGAGGGATAATGACAGACTTCTTGGTTCTCTGATGAAACTGCGTGATCTTGGAAACAGCCTGATCGTTGTGGAGCATGATGAAGATACCATGCGTGCCGCAGACTGTATTGTAGATATAGGTCCCGGTGCAGGGGAGCATGGCGGACAACTGGTTGCCATGGGAACTGCAGAGGATCTGATGAAGAACGAGGATTCCATCACAGGAGCTTATCTGAGCGGAAAATTAAAAATTCCGGTACCTTTGGAGAGACGGAAGCCAACTGGTTTTCTTACTATCAAGGGAGCGGCAGAGAATAATCTCAAGAATATTGATGTGAAAATTCCCCTTGGGATCATGACCTGTATCACAGGAGTTTCCGGTTCCGGAAAGAGCTCTCTGATCAATGAGATTCTTTATAAACGTCTGGCAAGAGATCTGAACCGGGCAAGAGTGATTCCGGGAAAACATAAGGATATTCTGGGAACAAACCAACTGGATAAGGTTATCAATATTGACCAGTCACCTATTGGCCGTACTCCACGTTCCAATCCTGCGACTTATACCGGGGTATTTGACCAGATCAGAGATCTTTTTGCAGCAACAGCAGATGCCAAGGCAAAAGGATATAAGAAAGGACGATTCAGTTTTAATGTAAAGGGCGGAAGATGTGAGGCATGCAGCGGTGACGGTATTATCAAAATTGAGATGCATTTCCTTCCGGACGTATATGTACCATGCGAGGTCTGCAAAGGTAAGAGATATAACAGAGAAACCCTGGAAGTAAAGTATAAGGATAAGAATATTTACGATGTGCTGAATATGACGGTGGAGGAAGCACTGACTTTTTTTGAGAATGTTCCTTCTATTAAAAGAAAGATACAGACTCTTTATGATGTAGGACTTTCCTATATCCGGCTGGGACAGCCGTCCACAGAGCTTTCCGGAGGAGAGGCACAGAGGATCAAGCTTGCCACAGAGCTGAGCAAGCGCAGCACAGGTAAGACTATCTACATTCTGGATGAGCCTACCACAGGTCTGCATTTTGCGGATGTGCATAAGCTGGTGGAGATTCTGAAACGATTATCGGAGGGCGGTAATACAGTAGTTGTGATCGAGCATAATCTGGATGTGATTAAGACCGCAGATTATATCATTGATATCGGACCGGAGGGCGGAGACAAAGGAGGTACCGTAGTTGCTCAGGGAACTCCTGAGGAGGTGGCACAGTCACCGGTTTCCTATACCGGAAAATATGTAAAGAAATATCTGAAATAATCTTGAAATCATATTGCAGGACTTTCTTTTTAAATGGAAGTTGTATATAATAGAAGAGATTATTTATAGCAATTCTCGTAAATAATATATTTTGATCCGGCTTATCAGGATGTGAAGCCCTGTTGGACTGTTTTGATCGCATTATTTTATGGAGTTGTTATAACTAAACCGGATAAGTCCCCGGTAGAGACTGTAAAAAGTAATGATCAGTTGAAGGGGATGAGGAGAACGTAAGAACAGAAAGGGGATTTCCATGCCGACAAGTGATATTGGAATTGACCTGGGAACCAGGAACAGTCTGGCTTATTCTACAGGAAAGGGGCTTGTGCTAAATGAGCCTTCGATCGTAGTTTATGATAAAAATACAGAGAAGATACGTGCGATCGGTGAAGAAGCCCGTCTGATGGAAGGGCGCATTACTTCAGATATGGAGATCATCCGTCCCATCAGACAGGGCGTGATCGTTGATTATACAGTTACAGAGAAGATGTTGAAATACTTTATATCCAGAGCAATAGGAAGAAGAGCTTTCCGCAAGCCCAGGATCAGTATCTGTGTTCCCAGTGGAATTACAGAGATTGAGAAAAAGGCAGTGGAGGAAGCAACCTATCAGGCTGGTGCCAGAGATGTCTATATGGTGGAGGAACCTATAGCTGCGGCAATCGGAGCCGGGGTGGATGTGACCAAGCCCTTTGGAAATCTGGTCGTAGACATTGGAGCCGGAACTTCGGATGTTGCGGTTATCTCTCTTGCGGGGGTTGTGGTTTCCGCTTCTGTGAAAGTTGCAGGGGACACTTTTAATCAGGCTATACTGAACTATGTGAGAAAGAATCATGGACTTTTTATCGGAGAAGATATGGCAGAGAAGATCAAAATTCAGATTGGTACGGCTATAGAGGAATCAAATCCGAGAACAATGGAAGTAAAGGGGAGAAATGTGATCACCGGTCTGCCGAAGACAGTGACACTTACCTCAGAAGAAATACGTGTGGCGTTAAAGGATGCTACAAGCCAGATTGTGGAGACTGTTCATGGAATTCTGGAAAAGACACCGCCGGAACTGGCTGCGGATATTGTAGACAGAGGAATCGTACTTACAGGCGGCGGTGCCCTTCTTCATGGGATGGATACACTGATCGAGCAGAGAACCGGAGTAAGTACACTGACTGTGCAGGATGCAATGAGCGTGGTCGCAGTGGGAACCGGTAAGTATGCAGAGGTAATGGCACGTTTTGACGGATAAAGCAGGAGGTACTGCACAGTGCAGTGCCTTTTTGCGTTGTCAGAGGATCAAAGAAGCAGGAGGTGTGGAGAAAAGCACATGAGTGAAACTGTCACAGGATATATAGATCATGTTATTTTCAGAAATGAAGATAACGGATATACAGTTATGGTACTGAAAGGTACAAAAAAAGAGGAAGAGCTGACCTGCGTGGGAAGTTTCCCTGCGATCACACAGGGGGCATCTATTGAAGCAACCGGAGTATATATCCATCATCCGGTATATGGCAAACAGTTTCAGATCAGTTCTTTTACAGAGAAGATGCCGGAGGATACATATGGAATAGAACGTTATCTGGGTTCGGGCGCCATTAGGGGAATCGGTGCTGCACTGGCTGCCAGGATCGTGCGGAAGTTTGGAGATGACACACTCCGTATCGTAGAAGAAGAGCCGGAGCGGCTTGCAGAGGTAAAGGGAATCAGTGAGAAAAAAGCCCGGGAGATCGCTGCGCAGGTAAGTGAGAAGGCAGAGATGCGAAAAGTAATGATCTTTCTGCAGAAATATGGGATTTCCCTGAATCTGGGCGCAAAGATTTATCAGAAATATAAGGAATCTGTCTATACGATCCTTCAGGAGAATCCTTACAGACTTGCGGAAGATATTTCCGGTGTGGGATTTAAGATTGCTGATGAGATTGCTGCCAGAGTCGGTATTCACGCAGACTCAGATTACAGAATCCGCAGCGGAATGCTGTATACTCTTCTGCAGGCTTCGGGAGAAGGACATACTTATCTTCCGAGGGAACAGTTATTTACAAGATGTGCCAGACTTCTGGGAGTAGATGAATCCTATATGGAGAAACACCTTATGGATATGGTTATTGACAGGAAGCTGGTGCTGAAAGAAAAAAGCGGAGAAACTATCGTTTATCCGGCACAGTATTATTATCTGGAACTGAACACTGCCAGGATGCTTAATGAACTGAATATTGTGTGTCCTGAGGATAAAGAGCTTGTCAGGCACAGAATTGAGCTGATCGAGAAAGAGACAGGAACTGTTCTGGATGAAATGCAGAAGAGAGCAATCACTGAAGCAGCGGATCGTGGACTCTTTATTCTTACAGGAGGCCCCGGTACAGGTAAAACGACAACGATCAATGCGATCATCCGCTTTTTTGAGGGAGAAGGTGCAGAGATTCGGCTGGCTGCACCTACCGGACGTGCTGCAAAGAGAATGACAGAGACTACCGGATATGAGGCGCAGACAATTCACCGTCTGCTGGAACTGAATGGAATGCCGGAAGAAGAGAGGGACGGGCATTCAGCTAAATTCGAGAGGAATGCGCAGAATCCGCTGGAGGCAGATGTGATCATTATTGATGAAATGTCTATGGTGGATATCCATCTGATGCATTCTCTTCTTCTTGCAGTGGTAGCAGGAACCAGACTGATCCTTGTGGGGGATGAGAATCAGCTTCCGAGTGTAGGCCCGGGCAATGTGCTGAGAGATATTATCCGAAGCAGATGTTTCCCTGTAGTGGAACTGACTAAGATATTCAGACAGGCATCAGAGAGTGATATTGTTGTAAATGCTCATAAGATAAATAAGGGAGAACAGGTTCAGATCAATAATAAGAGCAGGGATTTCTTTTTTCTGAAGAGATATGATGCAGATATCATTATAAGAGTAGTGATCGCGCTGATCCAGGAGAAACTGCCGCGCTATGTAGATGCCAAACCCTTTGAGATACAGGTACTGACACCTATGAGAAAGGGACTTCTGGGAGTAGAGCGGCTGAATCAGATTCTGCAGAGATACCTGAATCCGCCGGAAGACGGAAAATCCGAGAGGGCGGTTGGAGACCGGCTGTTCCGCACAGGGGACAAGGTCATGCAGATCAGAAATAATTATCAGATGGAATGGGAAATCCGGGGACGATATGGGGTTGTCATTGAGAAAG
This sequence comes from Blautia sp. DFI.6.71, assembly GCF_020593585.1. Classification (NCBI taxonomy): domain Bacteria; kingdom Bacillati; phylum Bacillota; class Clostridia; order Lachnospirales; family Lachnospiraceae; genus Blautia; species Blautia sp. DFI.6.71. The sequence continues at coordinate 60,404 of NZ_JAJDMJ010000009.1, read as the reverse complement.
GCGTGGGAGTATTTAACGGAGACACCGGAATTCTCAGGGAAATCAATGAATTTGCTGAGACAGCAGAAGTGGAATTTGAGGATGGACGTTTTGCAATGTACTCGTTCAAACAGCTGGAGGAACTGGAACTTGCATATGCTATTACAATCCACAAGTCTCAGGGATCTGAGTATCCGGCAGTCATACTTCCATTGCTTTCCGGACCACAGATGCTTTTAAACAGGAACCTTCTTTATACCGCAGTTACCAGAGCAAGAAAATGTGTGACAGTTGTGGGAAACGAGGAGACCTTTGCAGAGATGATACGCAATGAAAAACAGCAGAAGAGATACAGTGCACTGGATGAACGGATCAGAGAACTGAGTGAGACTACAGGGGATAATCATACAGATGGTGAAGAATGATATTGCAGACTGTGATCTGATGACTGAATAATAACAGAGAAAAATTTATTCCGATAATATGAGAAATACAGAAATACAGAGGATAGCAAAACAGAGAGTAAAATAGTGGAAGGAAATGGAAATGAAACGGTTTCTGAACATGGTTGCTGATATTTTTTACCCGAGATGCTGTCCGGTCTGTCAGAAAATACTGGCAGATCAGCGAAGGATGATCTGTCCGGAATGCGAGAAAGAACTTCGTCCGATTGGTCATCCCAGATGCTATAAATGTGGAAAAACCATAGAAACAGGGGAATACTGCAGAGACTGTCAGAAACACAGGCATGTGTATGAACAGGGAAGAGGTATTTTTGTCTATGATGACATAATGAGAAGATCTGTTACCAGATATAAGTACTATGGATGCAGAGAATACGGTGATTTTTATGCCAGAGCAATGTATCGATATGCGCAGAAAGAATTGCGGGAATGGAAGCCGGATCTGATCGTGCCGGTTCCCGTACACAGGTCGAAGGAGCGGCAGAGAGGTTTTAATCAGGCTGCATATCTGGCGGAAAAACTCGGCCATTATACCGGGATTTCCACAGATGTCAATATTGTGCAGAAAGTCTTAAAGACAAAGTCGCAGAAAAAACTGAATGCTTTGCAGAGAAGAAAAAACCTGGAAAAAGCGTTCTGCGTGACCGGAGATGTCAGGGGAAAGAATATCCTGGTGATAGATGATGTGTATACAACAGGAAGTACGATCGATGCAATGGCCGGATGCCTGAAGAGAAAAGGTGCCGGAAATGTTTATTTTCTTACGGTTTGCATAGGCAGGAGATAAGAAAAAACACTTTTCATACATAATGATATATGTTACAATTAATCTGTATGATTATATGAATGATATCAGGTTGTTGCTGAGAACAGAGTGAACAGTAATAGCGGATTATAGCAAAAGGAAAAGCATACAGTAAGGAGTAATTTATGTTAAATGAAGAGAAGATAAAAATCATGAATAAACTTGCCATGTATGAACAGGGTGAAGGAAAGAAATATCTTCCGGTCAGCAGGTACTACCGTAGTGATTATATCGGACTTGCCATGATTAAGAATTTTTTCCTTGTTACGATTGGGTATTGCCTGATTCTGGCCGGTATCGCAGCATATTTTGCTGAATATCTGATAGATAATGTTCATAAGATGAACCTTGTTTCACTGGGCGTGGAAGTTATTCTGGGGTATGTGGCAGTGCTGGTACTGTTTTCTGTCCTGACATATATCCAATATACGGTGAAATACCATAAAGCAAAGAAAAGTGTGAAAAATTATTATGAAGAACTTACACAATTAAGTAAAATCTACGGTCGCGAAGATAAAAAATCTTCAGCCAGAGGAGTTACAGGAGGATATAAAAAATGACAGCATTACTCGAATTAAAACAGCGAATAAAGAATTTATACAGCCAGTATGAGATTTATATCCTGCCTGTCTTACGTTTTGTTCTGGCAATGGCTTATTTCATATGGATCAATACCAATATGGGATATATGAAGCAGATCGATAATATATTTATTGTTCTGATCCTTGCACTGATCTGTTCCATTCTTCCTTCGGGTGTAATGATTTTTGTAGGATTTGCCCTGATGGTCGCACATGGTTATGCACTGGGGATAGAAGTTGCAGGTTTTATGCTTGTGCTGATCCTGTTTATGGCAATTCTCTTCCTGAGATTCAGTTCAGACAATAATTTAGTACTTGTATTTACACCGCTTTCCTTTGGGTTCAGTGTTCCGACGCTTCTTCCTATCGGAAGCGGACTTTTGTGCAATGCGTTTTCTGCACTTCCTGCAGGCTGCGGAGTGATTATTTACTATTTTATCCGTTTTATACGTGTACAGCATAAACTTCTGGAAAACCCGGATGTTGCCATAGCTGACAAATTAAAACTTCTGACAGATGGAATCGTGCAGAACTGGGGAATGTGGATCACAGTGATTGCCTTTATCGCAGTGATTCTGCTGGTGAATCTGATACGTACCCGCTCTTTTGACTATGCATGGAGAATTGCCATTATTGCAGGTGGAGTTGTGTATGTTCTGATGATTATTGCAGGTGGATTTTATTTCAGACTGGATATTGATGTTGTTACGCTGATTATTTATACAGTGATCTCCGTGGTGATAGGATTACTTCTTGAATTCTTTGTATTTGGTGGTGACTATACCCGTACCGAGAGACTGGAATATGAGGATGATGAATATTATTATTATGTAAAAGCAGTGCCGAAAGCCTGTGTCACAACATCTGAAAGAAGTATAAAGAAGATTAACGGAAGTTCCGCAAAGGATGAAAGACCGGCACAGGATAACGTTGTTTCTTATGCGAATCCTATTTTTCATGGTGATGAGAAAGCAGTGACGACAGATGAGGCTGCAGCACCTGTAGAGAGAAAGAAAGATATTGACAGCGTGGATTTTGAGAAGAAACTGGAAGAATCATTAAAAAATCTGTAAAAAGCAGTTTCCGGTAACGATGAGACATACGAGCCAAAATTCCATTGCCGCAGGCAATCTGGAATGAATTTTGGCTACGTTACTGTGAACGGAGTGAACAGTAACACAAAATCCACTGAAAACATTTTTAACGATAAGGTATATAAAAATGATAAGGAAAGGAGAGCCATATGCAGGAATTTTCAGGAAATTTGATAGAGACATTATCAAGACTGGCATTTCCTAAGATTGGGATTATAGATATCATACAGATTGCACTGATCGCTTTTTTTGTATATCAGTTCATGGTATGGATCAAATATACTCATGCATATACACTTCTGAAAGGAATACTGGTCGTTCTCCTCTTCATTCTGATCGCGTATATTTTCAGGATGAATACGATTCTGTGGATTTTTTCAAATCTGGCAAGTACACTGATCGTAGGTGTGATCGTTATTTTTCAGCCGGAGCTCAGAAAAGTTCTGGAACAGCTTGGACAAAAGCGGATCATGGCTTCACTGATACCTTTTGATGCAGGTAAAGAGGTGAAGGAAAGATTTACGGATAAAACCATCAGTGAGCTGGTCAAAGCATGTTTTGATATGGGAGAAGTTAAGACCGGAGCACTGATTGTAATTGAGCAGAATGAGCTGCTGACCGATTATATAAGAACAGGTATTAATCTGGATGCAATCCTTACCAGTCAGCTTCTGATCAATATATTTGAACATAACACACCACTTCATGACGGAGCTGTTATTGTAAGAGAGAACAGGATTGTGGCTGCAACATGCTATCTTCCACTGTCTGATAATATGGAACTGAGCAAACAGCTTGGAACGCGGCACAGGGCAGGTGTGGGGATCAGTGAGCAGACAGATTCTGTTACGATCATTGTATCAGAGGAAACCGGTCAGGTATCTGTAGCGCAGGGAGGAAAGCTGATCAGAGGTGTAAACAGTGCAAAACTCAGAGAAATCCTGGTCAGAGCGCAGAATAAGCAGGTTGTAGACAACAGCAAACTTCGCCATTTACTGAAAGGAAGAGTGAAGCATGAAGAAGCGAAAAATAACAGATAATATACCTCTGAAAATCATGTCTGTCGCAATAGCTGTTGTGCTATGGCTGATCGTTGTAAATATAGATAATCCGACAGGAACCAATTACTATACGCTCAATGATGTGGAACTGATCAACAAGGAATATGTGGAATCTTCAGATACCATCGGTAAGATGTGTATGCCGGAACAGAACCAGGATTCCATAAAAGTCGCGATCACTGCAACCAAGAAGATCAGAGACAAGATCAAAGTCACAGACATCTCTGCGGTAGCTGATCTTCAGCAGGCGGTAAGCCTGGATACAAATCCGGTTATGGTTCCTATTACCGTTACCTGTTCTGTACCGGGGGTATCTCCCAGTGATATCAAAGTTACTCCTCAGAATCTCAGTGTAAATCTTGATGAAAAAGAGACACAGGAGTTTGTGGTAAATGTCAGCAGAGGTGATACGAAACCGGGCAAAGATTATGAAGTAGGAAGTCTGACTGCCAGTCCGGAGAAAGTAAGGATTACAGGTCCGAAGACGCTGATCAATAAAATAGATAAGGTAAATGCTTCCATTGAACTGGATGGGAATACAGAGGATTTTACACAGGATGTAAACCTTACGATCATTGATAAGAATCAGGAGGTACTTACCGATTCTGAAATGAATTCATTGCGGATTGAGAATAATGCAAAAGTAACAGTGACTGCAAAATTATGGAAAATCCACCAGGGAGTACAGATATCTGCAGGTTATGTAGGAACACCGGCTGAAGGATATCAGGTTGGGGCTGTGAGAACAGTGCCGGATACGATCAGTGTAGCAGGCAGTGCAGAAGGTCTTGAAAGTCTTGCGGATAATAATAATGTGATCACTATACCGGAAGACAGTATTGATATTTCCGGTGAATCCAAAGATGTGGAGAAAAAAATCAGTCTTACGAATCTTCTGCCGGACAATGTGAAACTTACCAGTGACTCCAGTGAAGATGTATGGGTAACTGTAAGTATTCTTCCGGCCGGAAGCAGAGAGTTTGAATTTCCGACTAAGAATATAGAGGTTAAGAATAAACCGAAAGATCTGCAGGTAACATTTGAGACTGCGCAGATAGAAGTGCGGATCAAATCAGATAACAAAGATCTGGATGATCTGAATAATGACAAAGACATTAAGGCATCTATAGATCTGGATGGCAAAAAAGAAGGAAGTTATGAAGTCCCGGTTGAGATAGTCTTGCCGGATGGTTATGAGACAGTGGAAGATGTGACTACGGAAGTAGTGATTTCATCAGGGACTGCTGTTGATGACAGTAAGGAAAACAAGGAATAAAAGAATTCTCCACTTACAGAAGGGGTAGTAACAATACAAGAGGAACAGTGAAATGGTCAGTAAAAAAGTGACAGTTAAAAATCCCACAGGTCTTCATCTGAGACCTGCGGGGATTTTGTGCAATGAGGCAATGAAATACCAGTCACAGATAACATTTGTCTACGATGGGGGCATGGCAAATGCAAAGAGTGTACTGAGTGTACTTGGTGCATGCGTAAAATGCGGAAATGAGATAGAACTTACCTGTGAAGGTGTTGATGAACGGGAAGCCCTGGATCATCTTGTTGCTGCTATTGATAGCGGCCTTGGCGAGTAGAAAGCTGCTGTGCACAAACAGAGTGAACAGTAACCATAAAGTAACATGACTAAAAGAGGAGGAACTTATTGTGAAAAGAAGATTAGTTGCGGTTACATTGAGTCTTATTATGACAATGGCAACTGTCAGTGAAGCAGGTGCTGCTGCATTTACTTCACCTGATACAGCTTTGGCTGTTGCCACACAGACAGATGCAGAAGAAGTAAATGTTACAGAAGAAACTTCTGAAACAGAAGCAGACGCTTTTTCAGATGGAGATGATGGGACAGCAGTACCATCACAGGAACAGACAGACGACGCATTTACAGCGGGAACGGATACGGCTGCTTCATTGCCGGACGAGACGCCGTCAACAGCAGATGCTACGGATGCCGTTGGAGCCGCTGTAGTGAAAGCTGAGGACTGGGTAAGCACAGAGAAGGGCTTTAAACTGCGCAAACCTGCAAAAAATCAGGATGCAGCAAATACAGATGATCAGAAAGCAGCAACAGCAGAACTACCCGATGAGGAGATGCCGTCTGAGACTGACGAATTCACAGGAGATCAGACAGAATCATCTGAAACAGCAGTGGCTGAAACAGATACAACAGCTGTGACAGCAGAGGTTACAGCAATGGAAACACCAGCAACAATGGATACAGTGTCTGTAACAAATGCAGAATTTTATACAGCGGCAGACGGAATTGTAAAGGTCAGCACAGAGTATAAAGGGGAAATCCATACAGGATATTATCTGTTTGATGAAGAGGGAATCCTTGTAACAGGACAGGCTGAAGTAAAAGAAAACTCTTCAGCTGATGAAGAACCGGCATCAGATGCAGCTCAGTCAGCAGGAGAAGATGCTGCAGGGGAAGAAACAGAAGCCCAGACAAATCAGTCTTATTTTACAACTGCAGACGAGGCTGTTGTTTATACCGGATGTGAAGGAGAAGAGATAACTCCATATACATCTACAGTAGGTCAGCAGGAGAAGAGTGTATGGAAATGGACAGGAACATATTTCCAGTACTACGATGAGAATGGTAATCTGGAGACAATTGCACAGCTTGAAGCGAAAGCAAAAGCAGAAGGTACATATACCGGATATTTCAAGATCAATGAGGATTATTACTGCCTCGATTCTGAAGGTAAGCCACAGACAGGAGAGATCACCCTCACAGTTAACGGCGAATCAAACCTGTATTATTTTGATCCTGCAAGCAGCGACATCCCCGGAAAAATGTTCCACAATGGATGGCTTCGCTCAGATACCACTAAGGGAGAGCGCTGGCTGTATTTTAAAAAGGGAAGTGTTCCTGCAGATATAGGTAAATATTATAAGCGTGGCGTAGTTGCCACAGCTATTCCGGAGAAAGGAACCGGAAGTTATTTGCTGGATGCCAATGGATATGTTCTGAAATCAGTGATGAAGAAGGCTCAGAATGGTGCATATTACTGTACCGACAGTAACGGCCAGATTTATAGAAATAAACTTGTAAAATACGGCAATTTCAGATATTATTTTGGTTCAAACGGAAAGCGGGCAACCTGGACAAAGAGATGGGCAAAAGCAGGCGATCATTACTATTACTTTGGAAGTACTCCGGGTCGTGTTGTTGAGAAACATGGCTGGCAGAAACTTGTCAGCACCAGTGGCAAATTCCTTGGCTGGCTGTATTTTGATTCCAATGGAAATCATTATACGGATAAGTGGACTTCCGCAGGTTATTATTTTAAGCCATCAGGAAAGCTTGCAAGCGGTTTGACAGAAATCGATGGAAAGAAATATATATTTGAATCATCTACATCCGCAGAACACAAAGGTAAAGTATATAAGAGCACAATGGTGCGCTATAAAAAGAAATGGTATATCGCATCCTCTAAGGGAAGCCTGTATAAGAGTGGATGGAGAAAATACAGCGGCAATTACTATTATCTTAAAGAATGTGTGGTTCAGACAAATCAGTTTATGAAAAAGAATGGAGTAAACGGTTATCTGGATGCAAACGGTAAATATACAACAGGATGGGTAATTGTAAGTAATGCTAACAACCTGGTGAGATATATCGATCCGTCAGGAAACGGATTTGCAAGAAATAAGAGTATGAGAGTTAATGGAATTCTGTATTACTTTGACAGTAACGGATACCGCATCACTGATCTGACAAACAGATACAGAGGACCGTATTCTGTTCAGGTGGACAGAGTAAACGGAGTTATGACTGTTTATGCTGATTCAGCCAGAACAATTCCTGTTAAGACGATCAGAGTATCTGTAGGTTTACCGGGAACACCAACTCCAACCGGTAACTTTACACTGAGCAGAAGTCTGAGGTGGCAGCCTCTTATGGGACCGTCCTGGGGACAGTATGGAACTCATGTAAACGGTGCCGGACAGGGAGGAATCTTTGTTCATTCTGTAGCCTGCGGTCAGGCAAACTCATATAATCTTCCGGCAGTAGAGTACAATAAGCTTGGATCTCCTGCATCACATGGATGTATCAGAGCCTGTGTGGCAGATGCGAAGTGGGTTTATGAGAACTGTAATGGCGCATCCATCAGTATTATTGACGGTCAATATAAAGCAGATGATGCAATGAAAGGACCTCTTGGAAAGAAAGCACTGACCCCGTTAAGGGGAGCTGGTAATTTCGATCCTACAGATCCGGCTGTCTGATCCGGAGGTTTCTGTCAGGATAACCAGAATTGCTATAGAAATGAAATATACAAAACGGCTGCACAGAGCAAGAAGTGTGCAGTCGTTTTTGGTTATATATCAGGGATTATCTTGCGGAAATGTAATATAGTATGTATAATAGTTAACAGTATTGTAATAAAATGGACGTTTATTAGAAGACAGGACAGGAGTAGAAAGATGAAAAGAGATTTTTTTAAAATCAGAAAAAGGATCATGGTTGGTTGTCTGACAGCTGCGATAGCTGTAGCGCAGCCTGTAAGCTCTGTTTTTGCAAATCCGCATTATGACAGACGTGATACAGTGGCTGAGGAGGAATTTATTTATTCTGCAAGAACTTCCGGTACAGAGTCATCAAGAAAAAAAGTGAATCCCAAAGCATGGAAAAAGATCAACGGTGTCTGCTATAACGGAAGTGGTAAAATCATTCCGGGTGCGATAACCAGAGGCATGGATGTCTCTGAATGGCAGGGCAATATTGACTGGAAACAGGTGAAGAAGTCTGACATAGATTTTGCGTTTGTCCGGATCTCCTATGGCCTGACTCACGAAGATTATACCTATGATGAGAATATGACAAATGCAGAACTTGCCGGAGTACCCACGGGCACCTATGTGTACAGTACAGCCTTATCGACAACTACCGCATTAAAGGAAGCACAGCTTGCCATCAGCAAAATGCAGGGTTACAAGGTTTCCTATCCGGTCGTATATGATCTGGAGTACGCAAAAGCAAGTAAGCTCTCTGCAAAAACAGTCTCAGAGATGGCACTGACCTTCTGCAATGAAGTGCGCAGGGCCGGATATTATCCAATGGTTTACTGCAATACCAACTGGTATGATAATTACATAGACTGGTCCTTATTATCAGGAGTGGATGTATGGATCGCAAGATATGGGGACACGATTCAGGCACCTGATAAGGAACGGTACAATTATACAATATGGCAGTCCACAGACGGTAACCGGGAAAGCGGACTGAACAGTACCAGCGGACTGGTAGCAGGAATCCCTGCAGGCAATGATGTTGATATGGATTTTGGCTATGTGGACTATACAAAGAAAATTACGCCGAGATGGAAATCTCTGCATTCCTATGTTCCGGCAATGAAACCCGATACAGGCAGCAATGATGGAAGCCAGGAACAGACAGGACTTCATCAGGAAAATGGAAAATACTATTATGTCAATGAAAATGGCGAACGTGTGTCAGATCAGTGGGTAACTGTAAATGGAAAGACCTATTATATCAGTTCTGATGGTTATGCTCTGATGGGAATGAAGAAAGTAGACGGGAAATGTTACTGGTTCCATACAAAGTCCGGATATATGTTTAAAAACCGCCGCGTGACCAGATCTACCGGTGATATCTACTATTTTGGAAGCGACGGTGTACGCTGCGAGAATGGAATGTACAAAATCAGGGAAAAAAGTGGGGAGCACACCTATTATTTCCAGAAAAACGGAAAAGCGCATAAGGGATGGCTGACACTGAATGGTAAAAAATACTATTTTTACAAAGGCAGTTCCGCACTTTCCGGTACGCGTGCCGAGAACATTACACTGACCAGTTCCAACAGGATTGTATCTGTGTTTGATGGAAATGGAGTGTGTACCAGACAATATAAAAAGCAGTAAAAAATATTGAAACATATAAAAAGATCCTGCAGCTGTGGCACTGATGGAAATTCTGCAACAGCTTCGGGATCTTTTTATGAAATTGCCGTAATTAAAGCGTATAGATCAGGATACCTGCAATGATGATCAGGTTTCCCATGATTTTTCCTTTCGTGATTTTTTCCTTCAGAATGAAATGAGAGAGAAGCAGGACAAACACATAGGCGGCAGTATCAATGACAGGACCATAGCGCATATCTACTTTTGTATAACACCATGTATTGAGGAGGAGGATCAGCATATATATAGTGTATGAGAGAATCACCCGGAAATTGAGATATTCCCTGATTCGGTTTTCGTATCTGATATTTGCGCTCTGTTTCAGAAGTATCTGTGAAACAGCGGAAAAAAATGTTCCGCTCAACATGATTAAAATAAATGTTCTATTCATATCTCTGCACCGTCCATACTCCAAATAAAACCACCAGAATACCTATGATATTCTGAATAGAAAGATTTTCATGAAAGATCAGCACTGCCCATATCTGCGACCACAGAAGATAAACACTTTTATTGGCATAGGCAGTAGACAAAGAGAATTTCTTGATGACCTGCTGCCAGGTGATGGCGTAGATTCCGCAGTTGGCTACCATCAGGAACAGGAACAGGTAAAGCAGAGGACTGCTGAGACCATGTTTATTATACTGAACAGATGCAGCTTTGGAAAAAACACTTGTCAGTGAAAACAGCAGGATATTCAGATGAAGTTGTATGTAGTCTTTGAGTTTTGACATAATACCTCCGGGCGATAATGGTATTTTACGGATTTCGTCCAATAGCCTGAAAGAGCCTGAAAGCTGTCGGACAGTAACTATTTTACATAAAAAAGCAGGGAAGTCAAGGTTTGTGCAGCAGGAATCTTGAAAAGAAATGTTGAAAATGATATGATAAAAATGATTGCAAAAAGATGAAAAGAGAAAGGAAAAGCATATGAGCTTATATTCAGTGGTTGTTCCTGTATATAATTCTGAACATACACTGGGAGAACTATATACCCGTTTGGAGAAAGTATTCCGGGAAACTCTTAAAGAAGACTTTGAACTGATCCTGGTAGATGACGGATCAAAGGACAGATCTTATGAGATCATGACGGAACTCAGAGAAAAGGATCACAGGGTACGGATCATACAGATGGCCCGTAACTTCGGACAGCATCCGGCACTTCTGTGTGGATTTGCACATGTAAAAGGAGAGTTTGTGGTAACAATGGATGATGACCTTCAGCATCAGCCGGAGGAACTTCCGAAGATGGTCAGAACCATGCAGGAGAGACCGGATGTGGATGTTATCATTGCAAGCTATGAAGGAAGAAAGCATGGTCCGATACGCAAACTGGGAACGAAATTTTCTGTATGGGCAACTTCAAAGATGCTGGGAAAAGATCCGGATCTTCAAATCACCAGTTACAGGCTGATCCGCAGATTCCTTGTGGATGCCATGGTAAAAACAAATACATATCTTCCACAGATTGGAAACCTTCTGATCAGGAGTTCTAACCGTATTATTAATGTTCCGGTTCAGCATGCAGACAGAGCTTACGGAAAAAGCGGTTATTCCTTTAAGAGACTGCTGAAAGATCTGATTTATGATATCACGACACATACTGCATTTCCCCTTCTGCTGGTGAGAAATATCGGAATTGTCAGTTTCCTGATAAGTGTAGTTCTGTCGGTCTGTTATCTGGTAAGATATTTTACACTGGGCATATCTGTGCAGGGCTGGACTTCGCTGATGCTGGTTATGCTGGCGTTTTTTGGACTGATTTTGTTATCAATCGGAATTATGGGAATCTATTTAATGAACATTCTTAATGAGGCAAAAAAAATGCCCCATTATGTAATACGTCGGGAGGATACGGACGAATAATGAAGGAAATTGGCGGATATTTTCAGCTGGAAGAGATGCCGGGAGAGGAATATTATCCTGACCTGTACAGGGTCAATCTTGGAAGAACCGCACTGCTGTGGCTTTTGAAGAGCCGCAGGTGCAGGAAAATCCTATTACCGTATTTTCTGTGTGAATCAGTGGTGCATACCTGTCAGGAAAATCAGATAGAGACAGAATTTTATCATCTGAATGAGAAACTGGAAGTTCTGTATCCGAAAGAACAGCTTCCGGAAGGGGAATATCTTTATCTGGTTAATTACTATGGCCAGCTGTCTGATTCCCGGATATCAGAGTATAAAAAGATTTACGGAAACATCATAGTGGACCATACCCATGCATTTTTTCAGAAACCATTAAAAGGGATAGATACACTGTATTCCTGCAGAAAATTCTGGGGTGTCAGCGATGGCGCATATCTGTCAACAGATGCCAGCCTGACAGAAAATAAGACTGTCGATTATTCTGCAGAGCGTATGAAACATATTCTGGGGCGTTATGAGCATAATGCCGGAACCTACTACAAAGATATGCTGGAAAATGCGGCAAAATATGACGGGATGGAGCTTCGGCAGATGTCAAAGCTTACACAGAATCTTCTGAAAGCTGTGGATTATGACAGAGCAAAGAAAAAAAGGGAAGAAAACTACCGGATTCTCGGAGAACTGCTCCCATCGGAAAGTATATTTAATCAGACTGTGCCGGAGGGACCTTTTGCATATCCGTATTTCCACGCTGATGGAATGAAACTTCGCAGATATCTTGCCGAAAAGAAGATATTTGTGCCGACTTACTGGAAAAATATAATTGAGAACTCTGAGACAAAAAGTCTGGAATATACCTGGGCTGCCAATATTCTTCCGTTGCCCTGCGATCAGCGTTACAGCGTGGAGGATATGAAATATATGGCTTCGGTTGTCAGAGAATGTGAGGAACGGATATGAAACATAAAGTGTTGATTCTGGGAACGCTCGGAGAATTTACAGAGCTGGTAAAGAAAGCAAAAGAGAAAGGTTATGAGACTGTTGTGTGCGACGGATATGCAGATGGTATTGCCAGAACGTATGCAGATAAGGCTTATACCATTCCTGTAACAGACGTAGATGCTATTGCCCTGATGTGCAGAGAAGAAGGTGTGGACGGGATCATCACATCATTTTCAGATCTGCTCCTGGAGTGTATGGTTAAAATTGCAGATAAAGCAGGACTGCCCTGTTATCTGAAACCGGAACAGCTTTCCTGGTACAGGGATAAATCGGCATGCCGGGATGTTCTGGACAAGCTTGGACTGCCGGCACCGGGATTTCGGAAAATATCTGTGGAACTGCTGAAACAGGGATCAGAAGAAGAAATACAACAGAGTATTGCAAATCTGCAGTATCCTCTGATCAGTAAACCTCTGGATAAATATGGTTCAAGAGGAATCTTTATTATTCATCATTCAGATGAAGTCAGAAAAAAAGCCCTGCAGACAGCGGAATATACGGACTGTCAGGAAATTCTGGTTGAGGAATACAATGACGGTTATGAGTTTAACATGATGACATGGGTAATGGATGGGAAAGTCAATGTGATCAGTATTGCAGATCGTGAGAAAACGGAAATGGAAGAGGGAATGCTTCCGCTCAGCACACGAAATGTTTATCCATCCCGTTTCCTGGCGGAGGTCGAAAAAAGTGCCACAGATATTCTGCAGAATTATATCCGCTATACCGGACAGACGGAAGGTGCATTATCCATGCAGTTTTTCTGGAAACCTGGCAGGGGCATTCAGGTATGTGAGATTGCAGGACGTTTCTTTGGATATGAACATGAGCTGACAGATATGGTTTATGGATTTCAGACAGAGGAACTGCTGCTGGATTATCTTTATGAAAAAGACCGGATAAAGGAGATGTTTCACTGTCATGATATTCATCATCCGGTAAAATATGGGGCTGTACTGTATTTTCAGGGACGACAGCTTCAGATTGCAGATCAGACGGCAGCCTGTGAGCTTGCAAAAGAAAAATGCGTTGTAAAACCCTGGATTTTTTATAAAGAAGGCGAACGTGTGATAGAATATGGGCCGAATCCATATCTTGCATTGTATTATATAGAAACAGAAAACCGCAGGCAGCTGGAGCTGGAGACTGAGAAATTTTTCAGTGAGATGAGTATCCGGGATCCGGAGGGAAGAGAAGTTGCCTACAGAAATAAGATACCGGAATATGAGAAGGAAAAGAAAACAGATGATTGATTTTAACAGACCTGCTTTTACAGGCAGGGAATTTGATTACATACGTGATGCGGTACAGAGAGGAATGCTCTGTGGGGATGGAGAATATACGAAAAGATGTTCTCAGTGGATGATGGATAAATTTCATGTAAATCATGTAATGCTTACCACATCCTGTACCCATGCTCTGGAGATGGCAGCCCATCTTTGCGACATTAAGCCCGGTGATGAGGTGATCATGCCGTCCTATACATTTGTTTCAACCGCAGATGCCTTTGTATTAAAGGGAGCAAAGATTGTATTTGTTGATATCAGACCGGATACAATGAATATTGATGAGAAACTGATCGAGGCGGCAGTGACTGAGAAAACAAAAGTGATCGTCCCGGTCCACTATGCAGGGGTTGCCTGTGAGATGGATACCATTATGGAGATTGCAAAAAAATACAATCTGAAGGTTGTTGAAGACGCTGCGCAGGGAGTAGATGCCTGTTATAAGGGAAAAGCTCTTGGTACCATTGGAGATTTTGGGTGTTACAGTTTCCATGAGACAAAGAACTATACTATGGGAGAGGGCGGTGCAATCCTTTTTAACAGGGATGAATATGTGGAGAAGGCAGAGATCCTGAGAGAAAAGGGAACTGACAGAAGTAAGTTTTTCCGCGGACAGGTTGACAAGTATCGCTGGATGGATTATGGTTCTTCCTATCTTCCAAGTGAACTGAATGCAGCATATCTTTATGCACAGCTGGAAGCAAGAAATCAGATCTTTGCCAAAAGAATGGAGATATACAATTATTATCATAAAAATCTGGCTCATCTTGCACAGGAAGGTAAGATCGAACAGCCTTATGTGCCGGAGGAATGCAGCCACAATGCCCATATGTATTATATCAAGGTGCGTGATATACAGGTAAGAACCCGGCTGATTGCTTACCTTCGGGAAAAAGGAATCTGCAGCGTATTTCATTACGTGCCTCTTCATTCTGCACCTGCGGGACAGAAATTTGGAAGATTTTCAGGGGAAGATGTTTATACTACAAAGGAAAGTGAACGTCTGTTGAGACTGCCGATGTTTTATAATCTGGATATGGAGGATGTGAAGTATATCACAGATACCATAGCTTCTTTTGACGGATTCTGATAATCGTGTGCCGCAAGTCTGTTTCAGGAATCAACTTGTCGGCACATCGGACGGAAAACAGAGACATATATTAAGAGGAAATATTATGAAAAAATGGAAACATTTATTAAAGGCTGTTATGGCTGCGGGAGTCATTGCAATGACTGCTGTTCAGATCTGCGCTGCTGCGGAAGGAACTGCGCAGGCTGCTGCTTCAGATGTTACACCCGTATCCATTTCAACTAATGAGATTGCAGGCTGGCCTGCAGGTCCTGAGATCACATCTGAGACAGGGGTACTGATGGATGCAGACAGCGGAACTCTTCTGTACAGCAAGGGCGGAGATGAAATCCGTTATCCGGCAAGTATTACCAAAATCATGACACTGCTTCTGGCGGTGGAGAACTGTTCCCTGAAAGAAGATGTTGTATTTACGGAAACAGGAACACGTGATATCAGTTGGGATTCCGGCAATATTGGAATGCAGGTGGGAGAAGTGATGAGCATGAGAGCATGCCTTTATGCACTTGTGATCCGCTCTGCAAACGAGGTCGCAGCCCAGATTGCAGAACATGTAGGCGGCACAGAGCAGCATTTTGTAGATATGATGAATGAACGTGCGGCTCAGATCGGATGCACGAATACACATTTTGTAAATGCCAGTGGTCTTCCGGATCCTGACCACTATTCTACTGCACATGACATGGCGTTGATCATGCGGGAAGGTCTGAAGAATAAAAAATTCCGCAGGATCATCGGCGCTACAGATTATACGATCAAACCTACGAACATGAACAGTGAGTCAAGGGTACTGCATACGCATCATCCGATGCTTGCCCCGGAGAGCAGCTATCATTATGATGGCTGTATTGGCGGCAAGACAGGATATACCAGTGAGGCCGGAAACACTCTTGTGACAGCAGCAGAGAAGAATGGAACTACCTATATTACAGTGACAATGAAGGCGGCAGACCTTGCAGTTGCCAGTACGGATTCCACAGCACTGTTCAACTATGGTTATCAGAATTTCACAAAAGCACAGGTAAATGGTGGAGAAGTATCAGTTCCAAACGGAGTGACTGTGGATAACCTGACTGTTCAGGAAAATTCACAGAATGGAAATACAGTAGATGATTACTATTATAATGATTATCTTTTGGGAAGCGTTGAAGTTCCGGAAGCTACACCTACACCGGAACCTGCAGCGGATGCCCTTTCTGATACATCCGGAGGAAATACGGATCAAAATGAGAAATCAGATACTGTCGGAGAAGAAAAAACTTCTGCGGGGATGCCGGAACTGCGAAAAATACTTCTGATCATAGGAGCGGCAATGCTTCTTCTTATTATCATTCTGAGCATTGCACTTGCAAAAAAGGAAAAAAGATATTATGGCTAAGTCTGCATATCATGTGGATTTATGCGAACAGATATAACAGAAACACAGAGAAAGCTAAAGAAAAGAGGAAAATAAAATGGGAAAAATCAAAGTTACAGAATGTGGTGGAATTAAGGGATTAAAAGTGGTAGAACCTACAGTTTTCGGAGATGCCAGAGGATATTTCATGGAAACCTACAATTACAATGATTTCAAAGAAGCAGGAATTGATGTCGAATTTGTACAGGATAATCAGTCAAGCTCACATAAGGGTGTACTTCGCGGACTCCATTTCCAGATCAATTACCCACAGGATAAACTGGTACGTGTTGTAAATGGTGAGGTATTTGATGTGGCGGTAGATCTTCGTGAAGGCTCAGAAACATATGGAAAATGGTTTGGAGTCGTACTTTCTGCTGAAAACAAGAAACAGTTCTTCATTCCGAAAGGATTTGCACATGGTTTTCTTGTACTTTCCGAGCATGCGGAATTCGTTTACAAATGCTCTGATTTCTATCATCCAAATGATGAGGGCGGCCTGATCTGGAACGATCCGGATATCGGAGTTGAATGGCCGATTCCGGAAGGAATGGAATTAAGCTTTTCTGACAAAGATACCAAATGGGGAAGCTTTAAAGAGTACCGTAAATAGGAGAATGAGCCATTGAATACAATTTTTTCTTTACCGATGGATATTTATAAGAACAGACGGCTTGTTGCAAAGCTTGCAAAGAATGATTTCAAAACAAGATATGCAGGTTCTTATCTGGGAATTGTGTGGGCGTTTATCCAGCCTGTGATTACGATCCTGGTATACTGGTTTGTATTCTCTGTAGGTTTTCGTTCCGGAACAGGGGATCTGGGAGTTCCTTTTGTTCTTTATCTGGTAGCAGGTATTGTGCCATGGTTCTTTTTCCAGGATGCGCTGATAGGGGGGACAAATTCTCTGCTGGAATACAATTATCTGGTAAAAAAAGTCGTTTTTAATATCAGTGTGCTTCCGGTAGTCAAGATCATTTCTGCCATGTTTGTGCATGCATTCTTTGTGTTGTTTACGATCATCCTGTATGCAGCGTATGGGAAATTTCCTGATTTCTATTATCTGCAGATTATTTATTACAGTGTATGTGTGTTCATTCTGGTATTGGGCTTATCATATGCCACAAGTGCAATCGTTATTTTTTTCAGAGATCTGACCCAGATCATCAACATTGTGCTTCAGGTAGGGGTCTGGCTGACTCCGATCATGTGGATCGTTGAGGCTTCACCTCTGATGGGACATCCTGTGATCATGAAGATCCTGAAACTGAATCCGATGTATTATATTGTTTCCGGATACAGAGATACATTCCTGATGAAAACCTGGTTCTGGGAACATGCAGGATGGACGGTCTATTTCTGGATATTTACAATTCTGTGTTTCCTGTTCGGAAGCTGGGTATTTAAACGTCTGCGCATTCATTTTGCAGATGTATTGTAACTAGTACAGCGAATATTAATATAGCAGAAACTTAATTTTCGCTGTACTGGTAAGCGTGAAATAAGTCAGAGGAAGATGAAAAACACAGGAACATAACAGAAAGGAAATCACGTGGAGAACAAGAAAGTAATTCAGGTGAAGGATCTCACCAAAATGTATAAATTATATGATAAGCCTTCGGACAGACTGAAAGAAGCGCTGGGGCTTACCAGAAAGAAACTTTATAAAGAGCATTATGCACTTCATGATGTAAATTTTGATATTTATGAAGGAGAATGCGTGGGAATTATCGGAACCAACGGTTCCGGTAAATCCACGATCTTAAAGATCATCACCGGTGTCCTGACTCCCACAGCAGGGGAAGTAAAGGTAGACGGACGAATTTCCGCGCTGCTGGAACTGGGAGCCGGATTTAACATGGAATATTCAGGTCTTGAGAATGTATACCTGAATGGAACCATGATCGGTTTTTCAAAAGAAGAGATTGATGCCAGACTGAATGATATTCTGGAATTTGCGGACATTGGAGACTTTATCCACCAGCCTGTAAAGACTTATTCCAGCGGTATGTTCGTGCGTCTGGCTTTTGCTGTTGCGATCAATATTGATCCGGAGATCCTGGTGGTAGATGAGGCGTTGTCTGTAGGCGACGTGTTCTTTCAGGCAAAATGTTATCACAAGTTTGAGGAATTTAAGAAACAGGGCAAGACGATTCTGTTTGTAAGTCATGATCTTGGAAGCGTTTCCAAGTATTGTGACAGAGTTATTCTTCTGAACAAAGGGGTAAAGATGGATGAAGGTTCACCAAAGCAGATGGTTGACCTGTACAAACAGCTTCTGGTAGGACAGAATCCTGTAAAACAGAATGAATCTGACAGTACAGGGCAGATTGTGGCAGAGGACAGTGAAGGACTGGGAGATTTTCAGGTAAATCCCAATATGCTGGAATATGGAAGCCGTATTGCTGAGATCACAGATTTCAGAGTCATTGATGATAAAGGAAGATGTTCCAATACTGTTGAAAAGGGAAGCTGCTTCAAAATTCGTATGAAAGTCCGGTTTAATGAAGAGATTCAGGAGCCGATCATGGCATACACCTTTAAAAATATTCAGGGTACGGAAATCACAGGTACCAATACCATGTATGAAAATGCAAAGATAGAACACTCCGGAAAAGGGGATATATGTACTGTAACATTTACACAGAACATGAACCTGCAGGGCGGTGAATATCTCCTGTCATTTGGATGTACAGGGTATAAAAACGGAGATTTTACGGTATTCCACAGACTTTATGACGCATGTAACATAACAGTTATTTCCAGTAAAAATACAGTTGGATTCTATGATATGGATTCAAAGGTGGAAGTACGGTGCGAAGAACAGATCTGAGAAAGTTATGATGACAAATATCAGTGCGAAAAAATAATCAGCGCGAGGACTATATATGGAAGAAAAAATCGGGAAAGTAATTCTGGATACCACGTGCTATCCGGGAAAAGATCTATACAGTGATGGTGCGATAGAGGATGAAATGCTTGCAATTTCCAGAGATTTTGCACCGGAAGAATTTAACAGAGTGATCAGTGAGAGAAAGAGCTGGCCAATTCTTTATCATTTTTCTCATATCAGGGAGAATATTCTGAACTGGATTCCCTTTACAGGAGAAGAGAAGGTTCTGGAGATTGGTTCCGGATGTGGTGCTGTGACAGGAGCTCTCTGTGAAAGGGCGAAGGAAGTTACCTGCATCGAGCTTTCTATGAAAAGAAGTAAGATCAATGCATACAGACATCAGGATCAGGATAATCTTAAGATCCTTGTGGGAAACTTTCAGGAGATCGAGAAAAACCTTACTGAGAAATACGACTATATTACTTTGATCGGTGTATTTGAGTATGGAGAATCCTATATCCGGAGTGAGAATCCCTATGTGGACTTTCTCAGGATCATATCAAAGCATCTGAAGCCGGATGGAAAGATCATTCTGGCCATTGAGAACAGACTGGGACTGAAATACTGGGCCGGATGTACAGAGGACCATTTTGGAACTTTATTCGAAGGAATCCAGGGATACCCCAAAACAAAAGGGGTTAAAACTTTTTCAAGAAAAGAAATTAATGGAATTTTGAAGGAGGCAGGAAACTTAAAAGCCGACTGGTATTATCCATATCCGGATTACAAATTTCCAATGACTATTCATTCAGACAGACATCTCCCTGCAAGCGGAGAGCTGCATATGAGGGACTACAATTTTGACAGACTCCGTCTGGACCTGTTTCAGGAATCTCAGGTGTATAATACACTTTTGAGCAATGATCTTTACCCGCAGTTTGCCAATTCCTTTCTTCTTGTGATCGGAAAAGAACAGCCACAGACAGCACCGGTTTATGTGAAGTTTTCCAATGAGAGAGATCAAAAGCTCTCCATTTATACGGAAATCAGTGAAGCAACAGATGGGCAGCTGACTGTGAAGAAAGTACCGTCGCAGAAGAAAGCGGCAGCTCATGTACGGAATCTGGGAACTATCTGCGAAGAACTGACCGGAATGTATAAAGAAGAGGAAATTGAAGTAAACCGCTGCCGGATCAAAGGTGACTGTGCGCAGCTGGAATATCTGACAGGTATCACCCTGGAAGATAAGCTGGATCATCTTCTGGAAGAAGGCAGAACAGAGGAACTGGAGAAATTATTCTTCTCTTATATAAAGAAAGTAAAGAATATTCACGAGAAGAAACCCTTTGAGAAAACACCGGAATTTGTAAGGGTATTTGGAAATGTAAACCTGCGTTCTGATCTGAAATGTACAGAAATATCCAATATTGATTTTGTTCCTGCAAATATTATCCTCTCTGAGAATAAAGTATCTGTGATTGACTATGAGTGGACCTTTACATTTCCTGTACCTTCACAGTT
This sequence comes from Blautia sp. DFI.6.71, assembly GCF_020593585.1. Classification (NCBI taxonomy): domain Bacteria; kingdom Bacillati; phylum Bacillota; class Clostridia; order Lachnospirales; family Lachnospiraceae; genus Blautia; species Blautia sp. DFI.6.71. The sequence continues at coordinate 39,481 of NZ_JAJDMJ010000009.1, read as the reverse complement.
TCTGGTTTACAGGATGATCTTTTATTATCTGGAACTGAATGACAAACGGGGAATACTTAAAGAACGGGATTTCTATGAGAAAGCAGGAATCCTGCCTGAAGATATAGAAGTTTATGTGGAGATGGAACATAATTTCCAGCAGTATATTCTGGGTGAGCATACAGCAATGAGAAATATGTATGCCCAGATCTCTCCGGGCCGGGTGGAAGTAGAAGATTATTACAGAGAAAAGAAACAGGAATCTCTGGAAATGCTTCAGATTTTCTGGGATAACGGAAAGAGCTTTAATGAGGCTGATTCTGTGAGATATCTGTTCAGAAACGGGAAAATTCAGACGGAGTTTGAACTTCCGGAGAATACCACAATGCTTCGCCTTGACCCGGGCGAAATGTCCAAGGGACTTAAAATTGTAAAGCTGACATGGGAAGATGAAAGTCAGGTAAAGTTTCACACAGATGGCTGTGAAGTGTCCTCCGGAGAATTCTATTTCGGCGGTGACGATCCGCAGATCATAGTAGATTCTGTTCCTGAGAACAGAAAGTCCATAAAGATTGAAATGGAGATCCTGGACCGGCAAACCACAGAAAAGAAATTCTGGAAAGTATACGCAGAGCAGAAAAGGGCAATGGAGCAGATGAGTCAGGAGCTTGCGCAGAAGAAAGCTCTGGTCGATCAGGTGGAAGGCAGTAAGGCATGGAAAGTGTATCGTGCCATCAAAAGGGTTTAGTTATGGGAAATATACTTTGGAGTGTAGATAAAAAAATATACAGTGACAAAGAAGATCATACTCTGGCCATTACCGGATGGGCGATAACCAGAGATCAGTCAGAATGTGATTTCATTCTTTATGGCTCGGGAAAGGAACTCTCCGTTCCTGAACCTTCACGTTGTGAAAGAGCGGATGTTGCCAAAGATTTAAAAGAAACAAAAGATATAAAAGAAGTGGGAAATGTCGGATTCACAGTAAAGATACCGGAAATTATAAAACTTGCAGAAGAACATGAGAAACTGCAGCTTGCGCTGAGAGCGGGAGATGAAAAAGAAATCATCTGGGAAGCCACAGCTGCAGAAGTGAAGGACTTTTGTGAGGAAAGTCTTATTGAATATCATATTGATGAGGAACAGATCACACAGGAGAGTATCCTGACAGTCAGAGGCTGGGTTGTAAACCAGCTGGAGCCGGATGAGATATTTGTACAGGGTACAGATGGGAAGGTTCTGGAATGTACGATCACCAGACAAAGACGTCCGGACGTGGAAGAGGCAAAGGGGATTTCCGAAGAAGAGAAAAGAAATCTGGGATTCAGTATTACTGTCAATCTGGAGAATACAAACGATCAGAATATCTGCATCTGTTTCAGGGGAAAAGATGTACAGAAAATTTATACTGTAAATGTAAAAAAAATAAAACGGGAAAATACCGGACTGTATCAGCAGATGAAACTGCTGTCTCTGAAGAACAGGCAGAAGAATCAGGAATATATAAAGAAAAACGGTATTGGAAGATTTATCCGTTATGTGAGAAATTCCCAGCTTAAGGACGGAGATCAGGATTATGAAGACTGGCTGAAAGATCATGTCGCATTCCGAAAGGAATTAAAAAGACAGAGAAATGCTGTTTTTTCTTATTCACCGCTGATCAGTATTGTGATGGTGGTGACGGATACAGATGAACAAAGGTTAAAAAGTGTGATCGATGCTTATACAGAACAGACCTATGGTAACTGGCAGCTGTGTCTTGCAGATGCATGTGAGGGAGAGGAAACAGGAGAGTTTCTGCGGAAAAAATATAAAAAAGAGACCCGCCTTTCCTACAAGAAGGTTACGGAAAACAACGGCATTTCGGGAAATCTTAATGCATCTCTGAAACTTGCAATGGGAGAGTATGTTCTGTTTGCCGGTCAGGAGATCATACCTGAACCTGATGCACTTTTTCAGATGGTCAAAGCGATCACAGAGAAAAAAGCGGATATGATCTATACAGATGAAGATGAGATCAGCGCAGACGGAAAACATTATTCTGAGCCGGAATTCAAGCCGGATTTCAATCTGTTCAGATTAAGGGAAAATAATTATATCGGACAGTTCTGGGCAATCCGGAAGGAAATTCTGGAACAGGCCGGAAAGTTTGATCCGGAATATGATGGTGCACAGGATTATGATATGCTCTTAAGATGCAGTGAGCAGGCAGAGAATATTGTGCATATTCCAAAGATCCTCTGTCATTCCATGAAAGCAGAGAACCTGATCACAGAAGAACAGGAGAAGAAAAACTGGGAAGCAGGCAGAAAGGCACTGGAGGAGCATTACCGCAGGGCAGAGGTTTCTGCAACAGCGGAACTTGCAGACAAGAAGGGATGGTACAGAAGCCATCTGACTATTTCCGGCGAACCGATGATTTCTGTGATCATTCCAAGTAAAGATCACATTAATGATCTGGAACTGTGTATTTCATCCATAGAAGAGAAGACAACATGGAAGAATTACGAGATCATTATTGTTGAGAACAACAGTGTGGAAAAAGAAACCTTTGTATACTATGAGACACTGAAAAACAGATACCCAAATGTAAGGATCCTTACATGGAAAAAAGAATTCAATTATTCTGCGATCAATAATTTTGCAGTAAGAGAGGCACGGGGAGAGTATCTGCTGTTTCTTAACAATGATGTGGAGATTATTACAGAGAGCTGGCTTGAAGAAATGCTTCAGCTTTGTCAGCAAAAAGACGTGGGAATGGCCGGTGCGAAACTGTATTATCCGGATGATACCATTCAGCATGCAGGAGTGGTAGTTGGTCTTGGTGGAGTTGCTGCCCATGTATTATGTAAACTTCCCCGGGATGCGGAAGGATATATGGGACGTCTGCGCTGTGTGCAGGAGATAAGTGCAGTCACTGCCGCCTGCATGATGGTAAAGACTTCTGTTTTTAAAGCAGTTGGAGGATTTGACGAGGAGCTGAAGGTTGCATTTAATGATATTGACCTCTGTATGAAAGTGAGAAAATATGGAGTGAAAATTGTATTCACACCGTATGCAGAACTGTATCATTATGAATCCAAATCCAGAGGAATGGAAGATACACCGGAGAAACAGCTGCGTTTTTCCAGAGAAGTAAACTGTTTCCGGAGAAAATGGGAAAGAGAGCTCCTGAAAGGAGATCCTTATTATAATCCCAATCTGACATTAAACAACACAGACTGTTCTCTGAGAAAACAGGAGAAGAACGGAGATTAACATGCCTAAGGAAATATTTGAAGTAGTAAGAGAAAGATTTCATTTATCAGACAGGACACAGTATATTGTGCAGGGACACTGGCCGAAAGATGCGGTGATGGAGGCATATCTGGATCAGCACAAACTGAAGGTGTCTGTGAAAGAAAATGAAAATGTAAGTGCACTGGAACGTTTTAAAGATCCGGAGAAAATGCAGGGAATACAGATTACGGCAACTGTTCAGATACCGGAAAATCTGGAGGGGTATCATAAGCTTGTGATCTATGAGAAGTTTCCGGATAAAAAACATGTCTGGTTTTCCATCACTGCCGGTGAACTGGATAAAAAAAGAGATAAACCGCAGGTATATTTTGAAGAAGAGAGTGCAGAACAGGGAACTGTACGGATCAGAGGGTGGGCCATTGCACCCAAGCCTGTGACTGTCCGTATCTTTGATGCGGATAAAAAGCCGGTTGCCGCTGAAATCCAGAGAACAGACAGGGTGGATGTCAACCAGCTGTTTGAAGAAGCACAGGATCCGGGAAAGACAGGATTCTTTTCTGAGATCACCAACGTTTCGGGAAAATGCCTGTATGTAGTGTTTTATGCAGGCGAGAAGAAAACTGTACATGTGGTTCCTCTGAGAAAAGCTGATATTCTGGCAAAGAAATTAGACAAATATGTAGAAAAAGGAATCCGCTACTGGAAATCTCAGGGTGCGGCGGCTCTTGCTGAGAAGGTAGTGACAAAGGTTAAAAATGTGCGTCAGGGACCGCCATCCTATCAGAAATGGATCAGACATCATCTGCCGGACAGGAACGAACTGGAGAAACAGAAGAAAACATCCTTTGGATACAGACCCAAGCTTTCTTTTGTAGTACCGCTGTATAAGACACCGGAGAAATATCTCAGAAGACTGACAGAATCATTTCAGGAACAGACTTATTCAAACTGGGAACTTTGTTTCTCTGACGGAAGCGGCGCACAGTCACCGCTGACGGAATTGTTAAAAGAACTGACAGCGAAGGATAACAGAATTAAATACGTTTCTCATGAGGAGCCGCTTCAGATTTCAGAGAATACCAACAGTGCCATTGAAATTGCAACAGGTGATTTCATTGCCTTTGCAGACCATGATGATGAGCTGACGCCGAATGCATTATTTGAATGTGTGAAAGCAATAAATGAGAAACCGCAGACACTGGTGATCTACACAGATGAAGATAAGATGTCTATGGATGGACATAAATTCTTTCAGCCGCATTTTAAACCGGACTATAATCCGGATCTGCTGTGCACGGTCAATTATATCTGCCATCTGTTTGTGGTATCACGAAAAGTAATTGAAAAAGTTGGCGGGCTGCGAAGTGAGTTTGACGGTGCACAGGATTATGATTTTGTGTTACGCTGTGTGGAAGCAGTAAAGGATGAAGAAATCTGTCATATTCCCAAAATCCTGTATCACTGGCGTTGCCATGAGGACTCCACAGCAGAGAATCCCGAGAGCAAGCTTTATGCCTTTGAAGCCGGAAGACGTGCAGTACAGGCTCACTATGAGAGAACAGGAATCCACGCAGAGGTTTTTAAGGGTGAATATCTGGGGCTGTACAGAACGAAGTTTATCAGAGATCATGATCCACTGATTTCTATTATTATTCCGAATAAAGACCATATTGATGATCTGAAGAGATGTATGGAATCCATTGAACAGAAATCTACGTACAAAAATTATGAGTACATTATTGTAGAGAATAACAGTACAGATTCTGCTACTTTTGAATATTACAAAAAACTGGAGGCAGAGAATCCGAAGGTCCGCATGGTATACTGGGACGGAGTCTTTAACTATTCTGCCATTAATAACTATGGTGCATCTTTTGCAAAGGGTGAGTATCTGCTTCTGCTTAACAATGATACAGAGATCATTAATCCGGACTGTCTGGAAGAACTCCTGGGTTATTGCATGCGTAAAGATGTAGGTGCAGTGGGTGCAAGACTTTATTATGAGGATGATACGATCCAGCATGCAGGTGTTGTGATCGGTTTTGGCGGAATTGCAGGACACTGTTTTGTCCAGCAGAAGAGAGGTACCACCGGATATTGTCACAGAATTATCTGTGCACAGGATTACAGTGCGGTTACAGCTGCCTGCATGATGGTGAAGAAATCTGCATTTGATGCAGTGGGAGGACTTTCAGAGGAACTGGCTGTTGCATTTAATGATATTGATTTCTGCATGAAGCTGAGAAAGGCGGGATATCTGATCGTGTATAATCCATATGCGGAATTATACCATTATGAATCCAAATCCAGAGGTCTTGAGGATACTCCGGAAAAAGTGGCACGATTTAACAAAGAAATTGCCACCTTTGAGAAAAAATGGCCGGAGATCCTGAAGAACGGAGATCCTTATTATAACCCCAATCTCACTCTGAAGAGCCAGGACTTTTCTCTGAAAAGAATCTGAAGATGAAATTGCTATAAAATGAATGTGAAAGAAGATATGTTAAAGAAAAAGAAAGAGATCAATGAAAAAACAGAAATTTTCATTTTTGTATTTCTGGCGTTTATCCTGCTGACAACCTGGGCGATGACACAGCCTTTTAATTCAGGGCCGGATGAACAGATGAGATATTATGTTGCAGATTACATTTATAAACATCATGGAGCTCTTCCGGGGGGAGATGATCCGGCTGTCAGGAATAAAGTGTGGGGAATTTCCTATGCATATTATCCGGTTGTATCTTATATGGTGTCTGCATTATTTATGAGAATATCCCGGCTTTTTGCAGATCCGGGATACTCCATGTTCAAAATTGCACGTATGGCAGATGTACTGTTTGTCACAGGTGCAGTGTATTTTGTTGTAAAAGCTTCGGGCAAACTGTTTCCGAAAGAAAAATATTCCAGAGAAGTTAGATGGCTGTTTGCAGCACTGGCAGGATTTATGCCGCAGGCAATCTTTATGGGAACTTATGTGAATACAGACTCACTGGCACTGCTGGCAGCAGCCATGATCTTGTATGCATGGGTCTCTTATCTGAGAGAAGACTGGACATGGAAAAACTGTATACTCCTTGCAGTGGGAATGGCCGTATGTGCATTGTCTTATTATAATGCATACGGTTGGATACTCTGCAGTTTTTTCTTCTTCTGTTTTACGGTATTACTCTGCAGAGAAGAAGCTTTTTCACAGAGAGTTCGTTTCCTTTTCAGCAGAGGAGCAGTGATCGCAGCAGTTACTTTAGTTCTCTGCGGCTGGTGGTTCATCCGTAACGCAGTTTTGTATAACGGAGATTTCCTGGGAAGGAAATCCTGTGCGGAATGTGCGGAAAAATATGCTCAGAATGATTACAGACCGTCACTGTATCCGACTCCTGCAAAGCTGGGATGGAACTGGAAAGATATTATCCTTTATCAGGATCCGGGCTGGTATCATAACTGGATTCTGACAGTGTGTGTAAGTTTCATCGGTACTTTTGGACAGATGGAAATTTATATGCCATATACGGTCAGCAAACTGTATATGCTGTTCTTTGCTGTTGGGATCATCAGTGTATTTTTTGTAAAAGAGACATTTGATCTGAGAAAAAAAATGTATGTTGCACAGCGGAAAGCAGTTGGAAATGACAGATGGAAGATTAAAACAAAGGTGATATCCCGAGAGTGGAATAAAGAAGGTATTTTCCATTTGATGATGGTATTTCTGATTATGATTCCGGTATTTCTGTTTCTGTATTATGTTTATTACAGTGATAATCAGCCACAGGGAAGATATCTTATGCCTGCATTATATCCTCTGATGTACTTTGTTACGCTGGGCTGGAATAATATTCTGACAAAAACAGTGAAAAATGAAAAGGTGCGGAGTCTGATATACAGAGTACTGACTGTACTGCTGGTGATTTCGCCATTTGCCTGCTGGGCATTTTTAATCTTGCCTTAAAAGAAATAAAGGGACTGCCGCATGAAAAGCTTTTGCGGAAGTCCCTTAAATTTATCTATTTTATCTATCAAAGAAATGGTTACTGTCTGGTATTCAGAAGCAGGCTTCAGGATTTGATCACTTTGATCATCAGGAACAGGAAAAACAGCAGGAATGCTGCCCCGATCGCCCCGATGATATAATAAGGAGCAGTTGTATGGGAAGCAGAATATGCCTGTGCTGCCTCCATATTCTTCTGACCGGTTACTGCGGCATCATTTGTCTGCTGCTCTGCGTCTTCCAGAATCGCAGTTCCTACAGGAGTTCCTCCAAAGTAATACTGGCGTGTGATCTGTCCGTCAGAAGAAGTATCTTCTGTGGTCAGATTATCTTCTGTGGCACCGTTTGGTGCAATGACTGTACCACCGGAAAGACGGTTAAAATCATTGTCTGCGATGGTAAGGGGTGCAAAATTGTCAAAACCATAATTGAGAAGCGCGATCGCTTCATTATTGGTAACACCGGATGCGCCATTTAATACAATGCATACCAGCTTCATGTTATTTTTGGAAGCTTCACATACCAGGGTACTTCCGGAAGCTTCTGTGTACCCTTCCTTACCGCCGATACAGGGTTTATAATAACCGTCGCTGGTGCTGTTTATCATGGTAAAATTGTTTGTGAGTACACGTTCACCGCCGGAAACATTTGTTGCCGGAAGTGTATAGGAAGTAGTTGCTGCAATGGTGCGGAAAGTGTCATTTGCCATAGCTGCTTCCATGATCAGAGCCATATCATGGGCGGTGATATGCTGGTTCTCATCAGGAAGACCGGTAGGATTGGTAAAGACAGTATTGGTGCAGCCAAGCTCCTGTGCCCGGGTATTCATTGTCTGTACAAAAGCATCCACAGAACCTCCCACATGTTCAGCTACCTGCAGTGCGATATCATTGGCAGAGGCAACCATGATGGCATATAAACATTGTTCCATGGTGAAAACCTCATCTAACTGTGAGGAAATATTGGCTCCTCCGTCAGTAACACCGGAAACACCGGTTGCAGTCATGGTTACCTGTTCATCCAGACTGCTGTTCTCAAGAGCAACCAGGCAGGTCATAATCTTGACTGCGCTTGCAGGGTAAAGAGGCTGATCTGCATTTTTGGAATACAGGACTGTGTTTGTGGAAGTTTCCATTACAATTGCCGCGGCAGACGAAATATCGGAAGCCTGGGGCCATCCGTCGATACCGTTGGTGACTACGACAGACGGATCTGCTGTCTGTGCGGCGGCGTCTGTATTCTGAGCTGTTTCTTCAGCAGCAGATACCGGAAACTGTGAAAACATGGTGACAGCACCAAGTCCCAGAGCCATCAGGGCTGCAGTGATTCTTTTTTTCTTTATCATCATGGTATATAATACTCCTGTGTATAAAAATATTGAAAAGTTACTGTTCATTGTAAGTGAACAGTAACCATAAAAACAATAACAGTATAACACATTTCTCTCCTTTCTTGCAAAAAATATCATACAATGTTAAAATAAAAAATCATAGTAAAAATCGAGGTTATCATATGAGTAAAAAACCATCTGCAGGAGGAAAAATCCAGTGGACGAAAATGTTCAGGAAGCTTTCCCCCTATACGATCCGGAAAGGGTTCCGCTACATGAAGCATTATGGACCAAAGGAATTCTGGATCAGGCTGCATGAACGTTTTGAACCGGAAGAAGTACCATATGGTCCATGGTACCGGGCTTACATTCCGACGGAGGAAACACTGGAAACACAGAGGAAACAGAAATTTGATTATTCACCGCTGATCAGCATTGCAGTTCCGGCTTATCAGACACCTGTAGAATTTTTGAGACAGATGATAGAATCACTGATCGTTCAGACCTATTCAAACTGGGAGCTGTGTATCGTAAATGCAAGTCCTGACAATGAGGAGATGCAGAAAGTACTGGCAGAATATTCAGCCGGAGATTCCCGGGTAAGATTCTGCAATCTCAAAGAGAACCTTGGCATTGCAGAGAACACAAACCGCGCGTTTGCAATGGCAAAAGGTGAATTTGTGGGGCTTCTTGACCATGATGACCTGCTGGCACCCAATGCATTATATGAGATCGTGAAAATACTGCAGGATCATCCGCAGGCAGATGCGCTTTATACAGACGAGGATAAGGTTACAACAGAACTGGACGAGCATTTTCAGCCACATCTGAAATCGGATTTTAATCTGGATCTCCTGCGTTCCAATAATTATATCTGCCACTTTTTTGTAGTGCGAAAGAGTATTGTAGAAAAGACCGGAGGTTTCCGAAAAGAATTCGACGGAGCTCAGGATTACGATTTTATATTCCGCTGTACGGAGAATGCCGGAGAGGTTTTGCATGTTCCGGAAATCCTGTATCACTGGAGAACACACAAAGCCTCCACTGCAGATAATCCTGCCAGTAAAATGTACGCATTTGAAGCCGGCAAGAGAGCAATAGAAGCTCATCTTGAGAGAACAGGTACAAAAGGCGAGGTAAGCCATACACAGGATCTGGGCTTTTACCGGGTGAAATATCCGGTGCAGGGAAAACCTCTGGTGTCTGTTATCATACCAAACAAAGACGAGAAAGAGACTCTTCAGACCTGTCTGGAAATGCTGGAGAAGAATACCGGTTATCAGAATTTTGAGATCATAATCGTGGAGAATAACAGTACCACTGATGAGATTTTCCGATATTATAAAGAGCTTTCCGGAAACCGAAAGATCCATCTTTTGAGATGGGGAAAAGAATTTAATTATTCTGCCATCAATAACTTTGCTGCGGCGCATGCAAAGGGAGAATATCTGCTTTTCCTGAATAATGATGTAAAATCCATCAATCCGGACTGGCTGGAAGAAATGCTTGGAGTGTGTCAGCGTCCGGAAGTGGGCGGTGTCGGAGCAAAGCTCATTTATCCGGATAATACGATCCAGCATGCAGGATGTGTGATCGGAATGGGCGGTATTGCGGGGCATATGTTCGTAGATATGCCTGCGGACCGTACCGGCTATCTGCATAAGGCATCCCTTCTTCAGGATATGAGTGCAGTGACTGCCGCCTGTCTGTTGATGAAGAAAGAGGTTTTTGAGCAGGCAGGAGGATTTACAGAAGAACTGGCTGTGGCATTTAATGATGTGGATCTTTGCCTGAAAGTAAGAAAAAACGGCTATCTGATCGTATATGATCCCTATGCGAAGCTTTATCATATGGAATCAAAGACCAGAGGAGCTGAAGACAGCAAGGAGAAAGTGCGCCGTTTTCAGACGGAGATTGAATATATGCGATGTCACTGGATAGACATTCTCAAAAACGGAGATCCCTGTTATAACAAAAACCTGTCTCTTACCAAATGGAATTATTCTCTGAAGCCAATCCCGGGAATGGAGACAGAAGCAGGACAGAAAAAAGAGAAGACAGGGAGGAAATCATGCAGGAAGTATCAGTGATCATTCCGAATTTTAATGGGATGGCTTATCTGGATGGCGTACTTGCAGGTCTGGAGTGTCAGACTGTAAGCAATTTTGATGTAATTCTTGTGGATAATGGATCCAATGACGGAAGCTGTGCTTTTGTTGCTGCAAGGTATCCATGGGTCCATCTGATCGAACTGCCGGAGAATTTCGGATTCTGTAAAGCGGTCAATGAAGGGATCAGAGCATCACGCTCACCTTATGTACTGCTTTTAAACAATGATATTGAAGTAACGGAGAATTTTATAGAAGAAATGCTGTCAGCCATCAAAAGGCATCCCAAAGCTTTTTCCTGTGCTGCCAGAATGATTCAGTTTCATGACAGGGACAGGCTGGATGACGCAGGAAACTATTACTGCGCACTTGGATGGGCTTATGCGAGAGGTAAAGGGAAAGATATCCATACCTATGAAAAGGAAGAGAAGATTTTTGCTTCCTGCGCAGGAGCTGCTATTTACAGAAAGAAGATCTTTGATGAGCTGGGATATTTTGACGAAGAACATTTTGCATATCTGGAGGACATGGACGTGGGATACCGGGCCAGGATCTACGGATATGAAAACTGGTATGCACCTGATGCCATGGTATACCATGTGGGAAGCGGTACCAGCGGATCCAGATATAATCAGTTCAAGATCCGGTATTCTTCCAGAAATAATATTTATCTGATATACAAAAATATGCCGGTGTTACAGATTATTATCAATCTTCCGTTTCTTGTTGCAGGATTTGGAATCAAAATTCTGTTTTTTACGCTGAAAGGATTCGGAAGAGAGTATATTGCGGGAATTAAGAATGGATTCCAGATCAGTAAAAAAAATCATAAAATACCTTTTAAATTTCAAAATCTGTCAAACTATTTTAGGATTCAAGTTGAATTGTGGGTGAATATCTTCAGGCGTTTGTGCGGATGATAAGAAAGAAAGATAAATTTTTATTGCTTTTATAAAACAACTATTATAATATAGAAACGATAAAAAAATGAGGTGACAAAAGATTGCTAAAGGACAATGAAAAGAATTTCAGTCGTCTCCATATGATCATTGATGCAATTGTACTGGTACTGTCATATTTTCTGGCATGGCTGATCCGTTTTGTTGGTCCTATGGCAGCAACAGCAGTCAGAACCAGAAGCTTTCAGCAGTATATGCTGATGCTGGTTTTTATTGTACCGGTTTATCTGTTGTTGTATCAGGCTTTCACATTGTATACTCCCATGCGGATGCAGGGGCGTCGGCTTGTATTGGCTAATATTGTAAAGGCCAACTCGCTTGGGCTCCTTATTCTGATGTTTACATTTTACATGATAGATGAGAGCGATTTTTCCCGTTCTACTTATATTATGTTTTATGTAATTAATATTGTGCTTCAGTGGTGTGCCCGAATGTTGATTTTCGCTCTTCTGAGAAATATGAGAGAGAAGGGACTGAATCAGAAACAGATGATCTGTGTGGGATACAGCCGCGCAGCAGAGGAATACATTGACAGAGTTCTTGCCAATCCTCAGTGGGGATATGTGATCCGCGGAATACTGGATGACAATGTTCCGGCAGGAACAGAGTACAAGGGAATCAAAGTTCTTGGAAGGATTGCCAATCTGAATATAATACTTCCGGAGAACCGGCTGGATGAAATAGCGATCACTCTGGGCTTAAGTGAATATTACCGCCTGGAAGAGATTGTAGCACTGTGTGAAAAATCCGGAGTACACACCAAGTTTATCCCGGATTATAATAAGATCATTCCGACAAAACCATACACAGAAGATATACTGGGACTTCCGGTTATCAATATCCGTTATGTACCGTTGAACAATACATTCAATGCACTGGTCAAGCGGGCGATGGACATTGCAGGATCTATTGTTGGAATCATAGTAACCTCACCGCTGATGCTGTTAATGTGTGCTATCATTAAGCTGACATCACCGGGACCACTGATCTATAAACAGGAGAGGGTTGGACTTCATAACCAGACTTTTCGGATGTACAAGTTCCGTTCCATGGAAGTACAGCCGGAATCGGAAGAGAAGAAGGCATGGACAGTAAAGAATGACCCAAGAGTAACACCCATCGGAAAGTTTATGCGTCACACCAGTATTGATGAACTGCCACAGCTTTTCAACATACTGAAGGGTAACATGAGTCTTGTGGGACCACGACCGGAGCGGCCGTTTTTTGTAGAGAAATTCAGAGAAGAAATCCCGAGATATATGGTGAAACATCAGGTTCGCCCGGGACTTACCGGCTGGGCTCAGGTGAATGGTTACCGCGGAGACACATCCATAAGAAAAAGAATCGAATATGACCTTTATTACATTGAAAACTGGAGCATAGGGCTGGATATCAAGATTATATTCCTTACATTTTTCAAGGGATTTATAAACAAAAATGCATATTAAGATAAGGGGAAAAAGGCATGGCTAAACCAGGAAAAAAGAAAAAAGTACTGTTTGTGCTTGAGATCATTGTACTGCTGCTGTTTATTGGCGGGCTGTATGTGTATGGACAGATTTCTTCCAGGCTGGATAAGATTGAGCAGCCGGAACTGAAAAAGGAAAAAATAGTCGTAAACCAGGAAGCACCAAAGATGACAGGATACAAGACCTATGTGCTGTTTGGTATTGATACCAGAGGGGAAGGCTCCCAGTATTCTGCACAGAACAGTGATACCATGATCATTGTGAGTGTAAACAACGATACAAAAGAAGTGCGTATGGTTTCCGTATACAGAGATACACTTCTCAATGTTGGAGATGATACCTATACGAAGGCAAATGCAGCCTATGCGCTGGGTGGTCCGGAACAGGCGATCACTATGTTAAATACAAACCTGGATCTGGATATTTCCGATTATGCGACGGCCGATTTTTCTGCACTTGTAGAAGTGGTAGATGATCTTGGCGGTCTTGATATTCCGTTATCTTATGCGGAAATTGAACATATGAATAACTATTGCGTGGAAACATCCAAGCTGACAGGGAAAGATTACACTCCAATCGAGAAACCGGAGCCAAAGCCGGAAGATGAGGAAGCCATTGTAGGAACTTATCATCTGAACGGTGTACAGGCGACATCCTATTGCCGTATCCGTTATACTGCAAGTCTGGATATGGGACGTACAGAGCGTCAGAGACGAGTACTTGGAATGCTCTTTGATAAGGCGAAGATAGCAGGTCTTTCTTCTATCTTTAAGATTATGGATGATGTATTCCCGATGGTTACAACATCTCTTTCAAAACAGGATATTCTGGGACTTATTCCGACTCTGATCGGATATAAATTTACAGACAGTACGGGATTCCCGCAGAAGTTTAAATTCTCTAATATCAAGGGAAGTATTATTGTTCCTACTGATCTTGAGAACAATGTAGTTGAACTTCACAAGTTCCTGTATGATGATCAGGATTATACTCCGTCTTCTGAGGTAGTGGCCCGCAGTAATAAGATACTTGAGATCGTCGGCGGAGAAGGTAAGCTGGATGATGCAGCCAAGACTACGACACAGGACACTGATACCACAAATGCAAATGACACTTTTGTATGGTCCGGCGATAATACCTCCGGCAGTACGGATAACAGCGGCGATTATGACAGTGATTATGATAACGGCGGTTATGATGGCGGTTATGATAATGGCGGCGATGACACCGGCAGTGACACTGGTGGTGGAGACTACGACGGCGGCGATGACACCGGTGGTGGAGACTACGACGGCGGCGATGACACCGGTGGAGATGAGACCGGCGGCGATGACACCGGTGGAGATGAGACAGGCGGCGATGACACCGGTGGAGATGAGACAGGCGGCGACGATGGATTCAGCGATGATTCAGCAGCAGATTCCGGAGCAAGTTCTGAAGAACAGTAACAGGGAACTGCTATAAAAATATAAATAATAGAAAAGAGGACCATCTGTTGGAAAGGATGGTCCTCTTTTCAGATAAGGAGTGTTGAGGATGACGCATAAGGAAAAATATAATGACACTGTGACAGTTGATGTAATCATTCCTGCCTATCGTCCCGGCAGAGAATTTGGAGAACTGCTGCACAGACTGGAAGAACAGGAATATCGTCCCCGCAGGATTCTGGTTATGAATACGGGAGAGCAGTACTGGAACAGAGAATGGGAGAAATGTCCGATCCTTGAGGTTCATCACCTGGAACAGAAGGATTTTGATCATGGCGGAACCAGAAGAAGGGCAGCAGAACTTTCGAATGCAGATATTATGATCTTTATGACACAGGATGCTCTCCCTGCTGACAGAAAAGTAATTGGAAATCTTGTCTGTGCTGTCAGTGAAAATCCGGGTGCAGGAGCAGCCTATGCAAGACAATTGCCTAAGGCAGACTGTCGCTTTCTGGAACGTTATACCCGTTCTTTTAATTATCCGGAGCAGTCCTCGGTAAAGTCACTGGATGATATTGATAAGTACGGGATCAAGACCTATTTCTGTTCTAATGTGTGCGCGGCCTATGATAAAGGGATTTATCTGAAAACAGGCGGTTTTACAGAGCGGGCGATTTTCAATGAAGATATGATCTGTGCCGGAACAATGATTCAGAAAGGCTATTCAGTTGTCTATGCGGCAGATGCGAGAGTATATCATTCCCATAATTATTCCGGAAGACAGCAGTTCCACAGAAACTTCGATCTGGGAGTATCCCAGGCAGAGCATCCGGAGATTTTTGAAGGAGTACCTTCTGAGGGAGAGGGAATCCGTCTGGTAAAAAGAAGCCTGGGCTATCTGATAAGAACGGGACACTTCTGGCTGATTCCTCAGCTGATCTGGCAGAGCGGAATGAAATATGCAGGATATTTCCTGGGGAAAAGATACAGAAAACTTCCCCGGAAAGTTGTTCTTGCATGTACCATGAGTCCATATTACTGGAACAGAAAATAAAGGTAAGCGGATAACCTTAAGACACGCCAATTTACGATAATTGTCACATTTTGAACACAATTAATTGATATACTGATTCCAGAGTTCAGGAGAAGAATTGCTGTAACTGTGCAGAAATAAAACAGTTACAGATCATTGTTTATTTCGGGGAGTGCTCCGATAAACAGTAATACAGGAACAGAAGGGAGCAGATTACATGAATGATGAAAGAAACCTGGGTGAAAAAACAGATGATTCCGGTCAGCAGCCCAGATATGAACATTATCAGTTCCATGAAGAACAGGGAACTGTTTTGAAACCATCCGGTCCCTCTGGACACAGAAGAAATCAGAATTCTTTTCAGAAAAAAGCAGGGACGACAATCGCACTGGCTGTGATCTTTGGCCTGGTGGCGGCAGTTGTATTTCAGGCGGCGAATTTTGCAGCAGACAGATTCCTGAATACAGGTAAGTCTTCGGTGCAGATTAAAACTACAGACAGTGTGGATCTTCAGGAAACGGCATCAGATGACAGCACTGCCGATAAGGTGCTGTCTGACTCTGAGAATGGAACAGTAGCAGCAGTGGCTCAGGCTTCCATGCCTTCTGTAGTTGCGATCACTACTGTCAGTGTTCAGGAAATACCAAGCTTTTTCGGATATAGTTCCCGCCAATATAAGAGTGCGTCAACAGGTTCAGGGATTATCGTTGGAGATAATGATGATGAGCTTCTGATCGCAACGAATAATCACGTGGTGGATGGAGCTACAACTCTGAGTGTCTGCTTTATCGGGGATGATGTGGCAAATGCAGAGACAGAGACTGTGAATGCGGGAGATAATGGAGATCTGAATGTAGAGGATGCAGTCAGTGCCAAGATTAAGGGTACAGATGCTGATAATGATCTGGCAGTAGTTGCGGTGAAGAAATCGGATATCCCTGAGGACACTTTAAATCAGATCAAGATTGCTCAGATAGGAAGTTCGGATGATCTGGCAGTAGGGCAGCAGGTAGTTGCGATCGGTAATGCGCTTGGATATGGTCAGTCTGTAACATCAGGCTGGATAAGTGCATTGAACCGGACGATTTCTACAGATGACGGAACGAACAGTACAGGGCTGATCCAGACGGATGCGGCGATCAATCCGGGTAACAGTGGTGGTGCACTTTTGAATATGAAAGGCGAGCTGATCGGCATCAATTCTGCAAAATACGCAGACAGTGCCGTAGAAGGTATGGGATATGCCATTCCTATTTCCAAAGCAAAGCCTATTCTGGAAGAACTGATGAATCGTGAGACCAGGGAGAAAGTAGACAGCAGCAAAAAAGGATATCTGGGAGTAAGTCTTGCCAGTCTGACCACAGAGGCAATTGAGATGTATAATATGCCCACAGGCGCTTTTGTAAGAAATGTGGAGAATGATTCCCCGGCACAGGAGGCAGGTATCTGTAAAGGCGACATCATCGTAAAATTCGATGGACAGAAAGTCAGTGATGGTGATGATCTGCTGGATAAACTGCAGTATTATAAATCGGGAGAGAAGATTGAGGCAGTTATTGCAAGAGCCACTAATGGGGAATATGAAGAAAATACTATAGAGCTGACTCTCGGCACCAGACCGGACAATGAATAAAACAAAAGACATCGCCCATGCGGCGGTGTCTTTTATATATTATCAGTGAACAGTAAGTTACTGTTCACTCCGTTCACTGTAACTTAGCCAAAATTCATTCCAGATTGCCTGCGGCAATGGAATTTTGGCTTGTATGTCTCGGGATTTTGGCATATTCATGCCAAAACACCTCGCGGGATAGTGATGTGTGAACAGTAACAACAGTAACGATTCTTTTTGTGTTTATAAAACTTTCATTTTGTTATAAGGGAATTGTATGATATAATTCAGTTAAATAAGCGTAATGATCCAGCAGCCTGCTATCCTGCAGGAGCACTGTACTGTTACGAATAAGAGGATATAGAAAGGAGTCATTATGAGCGAGAACTATAATGATGATGAAATAATAGACAGCAGCGAAGATACAGAGAAAAAGAGAAACAAATCCGAAAAATTCTGTTTTCTCTGCCGCAGACCTGAGAGCAAGGCCGGTCCGATGATCGAACTTCCCAATAACATACATGTCTGCACAGATTGTATGCAGAAGAGCTTTAATTCTATGAATCAGCAGTTTAATGAGGGTAAGTTCAATTATTCTGACCTGTTGAATATGCCGAATGTGAGTATGATCGATCTGGGCAGCTTCCAGAATCCGGTGCAGCAGCCAAAGAAAGAAAAAAAGAAAAAGAAACAGGAAAAACCGGTTCTGGATCTGAAAAATATTCCTGCTCCCCATAAGATCAAAGAAACCCTTGACCAGTATGTGATCGGTCAGGAGAAAGCCAAGAAAGTAATGTCTGTAGCGGTTTACAATCACTATAAACGTGTGGCAACAGATACAATGGATGAGATTGAAATTGAGAAATCTAATATGCTGATGATCGGACCAACCGGATGCGGTAAAACCTATCTGGTTAAAACCCTGGCGAAACTTCTGGATGTGCCGCTTGCAATTGCAGATGCCACTTCTCTTACAGAAGCCGGTTATATTGGCGATGATATAGAGAGCGTTGTTTCCAAACTTCTGGCAGCGGCAGATAATGATGTGGAGCGTGCCGAGCATGGTATTATTTTCATTGATGAGATTGACAAGATTGCCAAGAAGAAGAACACCAACCAGAGAGATGTCAGTGGTGAGGCAGTGCAGCAAGGAATGCTGAAGCTTCTTGAGGGAAGTGAGGTGGAAGTTCCTGTAGGTGCAAACAGCAAAAACGCAATGGTACCGCTTGTAACTGTTAATACACGTAATATTCTGTTTATCTGTGGCGGTGCTTTTCCTGATCTGGAGAATATCATTAAAGAAAGGCTGAACAAGCAGGCATCTATTGGTTTTTATGCAGACCTGAAGGATAAATATGATAATGATCCTCATTTGCTTCAGAAAGTAACAGTGGAGGATATCCGCAGTTTTGGAATGATTCCGGAATTTATCGGACGACTTCCGATCATCTTTACTCTGGACGGATTGAATGAGGATATGCTTGTGAAGATCCTGCAGGAGCCGAAGAATGCGATTCTTAAACAGTATCAGAAACTTCTTGCACTGGATGAAGTGAAACTGGAATTTGAAGACGGGGCGCTTCATGCAATTGCTGCGAAAGCACTGGAGAGAGATACAGGTGCCAGGGCACTTCGCGCGATACTGGAAGAGTATATGCTGGATATCATGTATGAGATTCCGAAAGATGACAGCATAGGAGAGGTTGTGATCACAAGAGAATACATAGAAGGAAACGGTGGTCCGAGGATTCTTCTTCGCGGACAGGAGCCGATCCTGCTGGAGGGTAGTCATTAATTAAAATAGTTTTGTTCTTGTATTATGAGGACAATAATGGAAGGGAGTAAATATTATGGGAACAGATTTTTTTGATGGATTAGTTAAGACATTTTCAAAAACAACGAAGGAACTGGGAAAGACAACAAGAGAATTAGGTGCCCGCGCAGAGCAGACGA
The DNA here is from genome assembly GCF_020593585.1 of Blautia sp. DFI.6.71. NCBI lineage: Bacteria > Bacillati > Bacillota > Clostridia > Lachnospirales > Lachnospiraceae > Blautia > Blautia sp. DFI.6.71. The sequence continues at coordinate 20,389 of NZ_JAJDMJ010000009.1, read as the reverse complement.
TCGAGGCGCAGAAGATAAGAAGTAAAATCACAGGAGAAGAGCGCATTATTGAGAAAATCAAAGTTGATATCGGTGATATTGTTTACAGACGACATTCTCAGGGTGATGGAATTGATAGTGAGTTAAGTGCTTTATGTCAGGAGATTGATCAGCATTATCTGAAAATCAGGGAGTATAAGGATAATGCGGCGAACCTGAAAGGAGAGAAAATCTGCCCGTCCTGCGAGCGAGAGGTAGATATTAATGTAAGTTTCTGTCCGTATTGCGGAACGCCATGCCCGACTCCGGAACCGGCGAAGAATGTGGAAAATGACACTGTATCTTCAGATGAAGATGAAGATGGGAGTAATGAGCCGGAAGAAACACCGGCAGAAGAATTACAGCCGGAAGAGCCAGAAACAGAGAAAACAGCAGAAACAGAACCAGCACAGGAACAGCCGGTGGAAGAAACACCAGTGGAAAAAGAAACAATGGAAGAGAAGTAAGTAACTGCAGGGTAAATTATTTTTACAGATTTACCAGATAATTACAGTATAATTAAAAATATGTTGCAAATTGATATGGAATATGATAATTTTATATCGTATCAAAAGGTATGAAAATTACGAACAGGAGAGGGAAAGATGAAAAACAGAAAATTAAATCAGTTATTAGTCGCAGGAATGATCAGTGCAGCTATGATGACTTCTGGTATCAGCGTTCAGGCTGCTGATTTTAGTGATGATACATCAACAGTAGAAGAACAGTCTGTTGGCTCAGCAGAAGAGGAAGCTCCGGAGGTAGAGGACGGATCTGAATTTCAGTCTGATGCTGCTGAAGCATCATCAGCAGTAGCAGTCAGTTCAGCGAACTTCCCGGATGCAAAGTTCCGCCAGTATGTTTTAGACAATATTGATACAGACAAGGATAAGAAACTTTCAGCGGCAGAGATCAAAGCAGCCAAGACGATTGATGTTTCAGGGCTTGGAATTTCCAACCTGAAAGGCATTGAACGTTTTACCTATGCGACAGATCTGTTTGCGGCAAATAACAAACTTACTTCTGTAAATATTACAAAGAATACAAAAGTTGCATATCTGAATCTGAGTAATAACAGTCTTGCAGGAACTCTGAATCTCAGCAAATGCACAAATCTTCGTGTAGTGAAGTATGGAAGCAATAAACTGACAAAGGTAGTAATGCCTTCCAAGAAATATCTGAAGAACCTGGATTTCGTAGATGCAAGCTCCAATAAATTTACCACACAGGCAAATGCAGGACTGAACATCGGAGATACTGATTATGTAAAGAGTCTTTCAGAAGTCAATGCCTCCAATAATGCCATCACTTCATTTAACTGTGCCGGATTTCAGGGAATCCTTGATCTTAGAAATAATAAGATCACAAATCTGAAACTGGAAAACAGCAAGGAAGGGTCTCAGGTAGTTTCCTTATACCTTGACGGAAACTCACTGAGTAAGACACCTTCTATTGACTTTACACCGGAATGGATTTCCGTACCTCAGCAGTTCAGCTGTGATGCAGGAGTTTCATCCAAGGTCAAAATGCTGAAGGCAACTGCATCCATCACATCTGCAACATGGGATCAGATTGTGGTAAACGTTGGATCCAGTACAGATGATGCTTCTTACAAACTGGAGAAGAAAACAGGCAACGGTGCATATGAAACTGTTAAAACATGGGATAATGGTGATCTGGCTGACGCAGAGTTCGGAGAAGATTACACAGATAATGTGATTTCTACAGGAACAGCCTATACATACAGAGTTACAGCAACTGTACAGGTAAAAGATGCCAATAAGAACCTCAGATCCTGGTCAAATTCCGCAGAAGTGAAAGCTACAGCAACAGGTACAAAGCCGGCAATCTCTGTGAAGTCCACCCAAAAAGGTGTGGCAACCGTAAGCTGGAAGGCTGTTGCAGGTGCAGACGGATATGATGTTTACTGTGGATCATCCAGGAAATCCCAGAAGGGTACGGTTGTAAAAGGAACTACAAAGCTGACCGCAAATAAGACAAAACTGACAAGTGGTAAAACTTATTATTTCAGAGCACGCGCATATAAGATGGTAGGATCTGCCAAGGTATATACAGGTTACAGTGCAGTGAAGAGCGTGAAAGTCAAATAATACAAAAATAATTGAGAACAGTATAAAATCAAGCCGGCGATGTGAGAGCAGATATCTTTTACAGAGCCGGCTCTTTGATTATGGCAATTCCGTAAAATACTGTGGACAGTCCGGTATTGTTATAGATGAATTGTTATAGATGGGAGGAATGTCATGTGAAATATATCAGAAAGAGTTTCTCTTTGTTTTGGCTGATAGCGGTAATGATGTTTGGAACAGTATCGGCATCCGCAGCATCTGCAAAACCGGAAACACCGGTATTGTCCGGAACAGCATCCGGAAACAGAGTGACTCTTAACTGGAATAAAGTAAAGAAGGCTTCCGGCTATCAGATTTTTCTGTATTATAAAGCCTACGGGAAATACAAATGCGTGGGAAGGATCAAGAACAGGAACATTACCAGTTTTACACTGACAGGTTCTGAAGATAAGCTCTACACTTATAAGATACGTTCTTATATGAAACAGGGAAACAAAACTCTGTATAGCCCATCATCGAAAGCACTGGAGATAAAAACAGCTCCCGGAAAACCTGTGATCACCCGGATAAGAGTGAGAGAAGAAAGCGGAACCCTGATCAAATGGAAAAAAATCAAAACTGCAGAAGGATATCAGATATTCCGGTCAGAATCCGAGGACAGAGGATATAAAAGAATCAATATAGTTTCCGGCAATACAACATTCAGTTATACAGATACAGGTACTGTTTCAGGAAAGACTTATTATTACAGAATACGGGCATATGTACGAAATCAGGGAAATGTTGTATATTCTGAACTGAGTGATCCGGCAGAGGCGGTAATGCGAAAGACTATTATGATTGGAGATTCCAGAACAGATATGATGAAAGATGTTGTGGAGAACGATAACATTACATGGATATGTGAGGTTGGAATGGGGTATAAATGGCTTAGAGATACTGCCCTGAAGACCTTGCAGGAGCAGATGAAAGGAAATGAAGATATTTTTGTCTGGCTTGGTGTTAATGATGTATACAATATTTCCAATTATATCAGTCTGCTGAATGAGGAGATTCCAAAATGGAAAGCGCAGGGAGCGGATGTCTATATTGTGGCAGTGGGACAGGTAACCAAAGATCCTTATGTAACAAATGAGGAAATCGAAGATTTCAATGCCAGAATGAAAAAAGAAGTTGCCGGTGCGAAATATGCAGATCTTTATTCTTATCTGAAAAAGCAGGGATATAAGACAACAGACGGAACTCATTACGATAATGAAACCACATGGAAGATTTACCGTTATCTGATGTCTTTTGTATCATAAGAACAGAAAAAAAGGAAACTGTATCAGTTTCCTTTTTTGAGTAAAAAAATAATGCAGAAGATGGGACTTGAACCCACACGATATTGCTACCACAGGCACCTGAAGCCTGCGCGTCTGCCAATTCCGCCACTTCTGCATTTCTTATTTATCAATCGCTCTCTCGCGACTGCTCATTTATAATAACCGATGTATGGATAAAAGTCAATAGCTTTTTTGAAATTTTTTTAATTTTTTTTACAGTATCCTCAAAACGCACAATTTGTTACGTAGAAGTGTAAGCTTCTTCTGATAAACTGCGGAGCAGTTATCCGGTGTAGAGTTGCACAGAGAAGAGGATGATTTAAATTTTATAGAGGTATTTGGATGTGAGAAAGCAGTGAATGCATGTGATTGGATCTGCCTGAAAATACAAAAAAGTTTTTAATATCAACTTAATTATTTTTAGTACCTTATAAGGTTGAAAAAAGCACTTTGCTGTGATACAATCTTGAAGATTTAGGAAAAAATAAGTGATAGACACAATATAAAGATAAGAAAGGGAGATTGTATGAAAGCATTTCTGATATTAGAAGATGGCCATGTGTTCAAAGGTACAAGCATTGGTTCAACGAGAGACGTTATCAGCGAAATCGTCTTTAATACTTCCATGACCGGTTATCTGGAAGTAATGACCGACCCTTCCTATGCAGGACAGGCAGTATGTATGACTTATCCCCTCATTGGGAATTACGGAATCTGTTATGATGACCAGGAGTCATCAAAGCCATGGGTGGACGGCTTTATTGTCCGCGAATTATCCCGTGTCCCAAGTAATTTCAGAAGCGTGGACACGATTCAGCATTTCTTAACAAAGCATGATATTCCAGGTATTGCCGGAATTGATACCAGAGCCTTAACGAAAATCCTTCGTGAGAAAGGTACCATGAACGGTATGATCACCGTCAATGAAAATTATGATTTAGATACAATTATCCCCCAGTTAAAAGCATATACAACAGGTAAGGTAGTAGAGAAGGTAACATGCCGCGAGAAAGAGATTTTAAAAGGCGACGGTCCGAAAGTAGCACTTCTTGACCTGGGAGCAAAGAGAAACATTGCACGTTCCCTGAATGAAAGAGGATGTGAGGTTACAATTTATCCGGCACTGACACCTGCGGAAGAGATTCTGGAGGCAAATCCGGATGGCATTATGTTAAGTAACGGCCCTGGAGATCCAAAGGAATGTACTTCTATTATAAAGGAAATAAAAAAATTATATGATTCTGAAGTTCCGATCTTCGCAATCTGTCTTGGACATCAGCTTATGGCTCTTGCAACAGGTGGAGATACCCATAAGATGAAATACGGACACAGAGGCGGAAATCATCCGGTCAAAGACCTTGCAACAGGACGTGTTTACATTTCTTCCCAGAACCATGGCTATGTAGTAGATGCTGAGGGACTTGAAGAGAAAAACATTGCAAAACCTGCATTCGTTAACGTCAATGACGGCACAAACGAAGGTATGGCATACGAAGGAAAGAATATCTTTACTGTACAGTTTCATCCTGAAGCATGCCCGGGACCGCAGGATTCCAGTTACCTGTTTGACAGATTTATGGATATGATGGGAGGAAATAAATAATGCCAAGAAATAAAGACATTAAAAAAGTACTTGTAATTGGTTCCGGCCCGATTATCATCGGCCAGGCAGCAGAGTTTGACTATGCAGGAACACAGGCATGCCGTTCCCTGAAAGAAGAAGGCATTGAGGTTGTTCTTCTTAACTCCAACCCTGCAACCATCATGACAGATAAAGATATCGCTGACAGAGTTTATATCGAGCCTCTGACAGTAGAAGTAGTAGAACAGCTTATCCTGAAAGAGAAACCGGACAGCGTCCTTCCTACACTGGGCGGCCAGGCGGGATTAAACCTTGCCATGGAGCTGGATGAGAAAGGTTTCCTCAAAGAACACAATATAAGACTGATCGGTACAACTGCCCAGACAATCAAGAAAGCGGAGGACCGTCAGGAATTTAAAGATACCATGGAGAAGATCGGTGAGCCGATCGCAGCATCCAAGGTTGTTACAACAGTAGAAGATGGTCTTGCATTTACAAACACCATTGGTTATCCGGTAGTTCTCCGTCCTGCTTACACACTCGGTGGAAGCGGCGGCGGTATCGCCCATAATGAATATGAACTCCGTGAAATCCTGGAGAATGGTCTTCGTCTTTCACGTGTAGGTGAAGTACTGGTAGAGCGCTGCATCGCAGGATGGAAAGAGATTGAATATGAAGTAATGCGTGACAGCGCAGGAAACTGCATTACAGTCTGCAACATGGAGAACATTGACCCGGTTGGTGTCCACACAGGTGACTCTATCGTAGTTGCTCCGTCTCAGACACTGGGAGATAAAGAATATCAGATGCTCCGTACTTCAGCCCTGAACATCATCACAGAGCTTGGAATCACAGGTGGATGTAACGTTCAGTACGCTCTGAAACCGGACAGCTTTGAATACTGTGTAATCGAGGTAAACCCGCGTGTAAGCCGTTCCTCTGCACTTGCAAGTAAGGCAACAGGTTACCCGATCGCAAAGGTTGCAGCAAAGATTGCCCTGGGCTACACACTGGATGAGATCCCGAATGCGATCACAGGAAAAACATATGCAAGTTTCGAGCCAATGCTTGACTACTGCGTAGTTAAGATCCCGAGACTTCCATTTGATAAATTTATTACTGCAAAGAGAACCCTTACTACTCAGATGAAGGCAACAGGTGAGGTTATGAGTATCTGCCATAACTTCGAAGGTGCCCTGATGAAGGCCATCCGTTCTCTTGAGCAGCACGTAGACAGCCTGATGTCCTATGATTTCACACAGCTTACAGACGAGGAACTCCTTGCAGAGCTGGAAATCGTAGATGACCGCAGAATCTGGAAGATTGCAGAAGCAATCCGCCGTGGTATGCCACAGTCCATGCTTCACGACATCACAAAGATTGATATCTGGTTCATCGATAAGATTGCAATCCTTGTAGGCATGGAAAATGCTCTTAAGACCAGAAAGCTCACAAAAGAGCTTCTCCTTGAAGCAAAACGCATGGAATTCCCGGACTACATCGTTGCACGTCTGGCAGGCAAGACAGAAGAAGAGATTAAAGCTCTTCGTGAAGAATATCAGATTAAAGCAGCATATAAGATGGTTGATACCTGTGCAGCAGAGTTTGCGGCAGCAACACCATATTACTATTCTGTATACGGCGATGAAGGCACAGAGAATGAAGCAGTAGCAACACCGGATAAAAAGAAAATCCTGGTACTTGGTTCCGGTCCGATCCGTATCGGTCAGGGTATTGAGTTCGACTTCTGTTCCGTACACTGTACATGGGCATTTGCAAAAGAAGGCTATGAGACCATCATCATCAACAACAACCCGGAAACAGTAAGTACAGACTTTGATATTGCAGATAAACTGTATTTCGAGCCTCTGACACCGGAAGATGTTGAGAATGTAGTAAATATCGAGAAACCGGACGGAGCAGTTGTACAGTTCGGTGGTCAGACAGCTATCAAATTAACAGAAGCACTGACAAAGATGGGCGTTAAGATTCTCGGAACATCTGCGGAGAACGTAGATGCAGCAGAGGACCGTGAGCTCTTTGATGAGATTCTTGAAAAATGCGAGATCCCGAGACCAAAGGGACAGACAGTATTTACTGCTGAGGAAGCTAAGAAAGCAGCAAATGAGCTGGGTTATCCTGTTCTGGTTCGTCCTTCCTATGTACTTGGTGGTCAGGGCATGAGAATCGCTGTAAGCGATGAGGACGTAGAAGAGTATATCGGTGTGATCAACCAGATCGCACAGGAGCACCCGATTCTTGTTGATAAATACCTGATGGGTAAGGAAATCGAAGTAGATGCTGTATGCGATGGCGAGGATATCCTGATTCCTGGTATTATGGAACATATCGAGCGTGCCGGAATCCACTCCGGTGACAGTATCTCCGTATACCCGGCTAAGACCATCAGCGAGAAAGCAAAAGAGACAATTGCAGAATACACCAGACGTCTTGCAAGAGCACTGCATGTTATCGGTATGATCAACATCCAGTTCATTGTTCTTGGAGATGATGTATATGTGATCGAGGTTAATCCTCGTTCCAGCCGTACTGTACCGTACATCAGCAAGGTAACAGGAATTCCGATCGTTCCTCTTGCAACGAAGGTAATCCTTGGATACAAGCTGAAAGACATGGGCTATGAACCGGGACTTCAGCCGGAAGCAAAACACTATGCGATCAAGATGCCTGTATTCTCATTTGAGAAGATCCGCGGCGCTGATATCAGTCTTGGACCGGAAATGAAGTCAACAGGTGAGTGCCTTGGTATTGCTGAGACATTCAATGAAGCGCTTTACAAAGCATTTATCGGAGCAGGTATCCGTCTTCCGAAACATAAAAACATGATCATCACTGTTAAAGACGAAGACAAACAGGATATCATCCCGATCGCAAGAAGATTCGAAGCACTTGGATACAGAATCTATGCTACACTGGGAACTGCAAAAGTCCTCAAAGAAAACGGAATCAAAGTTATCCGTACAAATAAGCTGGAGCAGCCTGCACCGAACCTTATGGACCTTATCCTTGGTCATAAGATCGACGTTGTCATCGATACTCCGCCACAGGGTGTAGAGCATCAGAAAGATGGTTTCGTCATCAGACGTAACGCCATCGAGACAGGTGTCAATGTCCTTACTTCTCTGGATACAGCAGAAGCACTGGCAACCAGCCTTGAGAATACAGACCTGAACAATTTATCTCTTATTGATATTGCTACGATTGCAAGAAGATAAAGAACTGATAAATAATATGAAATGATGAAAAGCAGCCGTAATTTTCTCTGTCGGAGAAAAGGCGGCTGTTTTTATCTTATAGAATCAGCAGGAAAAATACAGATTACAGTTGTATCAGTGGCATGGTGTGTAATATAATCATATGGGTATTTACAGTGGGTCAGATAGATATATGTGGGTCTTTTGTATTACTTATTATCTGACAGAAACCTGTCTGATCCGGTTGAAAATCGTTGTAAATAAGAATAACAACAAAAAAGAAAACAGGAAGGGAAAGATTATGGATTTTATTGAACTGTTAAAGGTCATTTTCCTTGGGATTGTAGAGGGAATCACAGAATGGCTCCCGATCAGCAGTACCGGACATATGATCCTGGTGGATGAGTTTCTGAAACTGAATGTGACAGAGGATTTTAAGAATCTGTTTTTCGTAGTGATCCAGCTTGGCGCGATCCTCGCGGTTGTAGTTCTCTACTGGAACAAATTGTGGCCGTTTTATATCAGACCAATTTCAAAGAAACAGCAGGCAGTGCTTAACAGGCATGGTGCAGTATCCAGAGGAATTCTTACTTTTGTGGAGAAGTTCTGTGATAAAGAGAAATGGGTACTCTGGTTTAAAATTATAGTAGCCTGTATACCGACGATTGTTATCGCACTTCCGTTTAATGATGTCATTGAAGAGAAATTTAATAACTATGTAGTAGTTGCCATTGCACTGATCGTATATGGTATCCTCTTCATTGTCATTGAGAATTATAACAAGAGAAGAAGACCAACCTGTACAAATCTGGAAAATCTGTCATTTAAGACTGCACTCATCATCGGTCTGTTCCAGGTACTCTCCGTAGTTCCGGGTACATCCCGTTCAGGTTCCACCATTATCGGTGGTATCCTTGCAGGAACCTCCCGTACAGTAGCAGCAGAATTTACCTTCTTCCTGGGAATCCCGGTCATGTTCGGAGCCAGTCTTCTGAAAATCCTGAAATTCGGTTTCTCTTTCACAGGAACAGAGATGATGATCCTGATCGTGGGAATGGTAGTGGCATTTGTAGTTTCCATTATCGCGATCAAATTCCTGATGGGATACATAAAGAAACATGACTTTAAGGCATTCGGATGGTACAGAATCGCACTTGGTATTCTGGTGCTTGGATACTTTATCGGAAAAACACTTCTTGGTTGTAAATAATGTATAAGAAAAGCCCTGCTGTATAAGCGGCATGTACGTCATAAGCGTATATCCCGGACAGCAGGGCTTTTTATTATGTTACAGGTTTCTTATATGCAGATCATTTCGCCGGTATAAGAGGTATCATAACCTGTCAGATGATGAATCTCAGTTTTGAAATCTTCAGACTGTACAATTTCCACAAGAGCAGAGAACCCCGGCTTTCTCACAGATTCCGCAGGAATTGCCAGATACATCTGCATATCAGTCACAGGGACGAAATCAAGTCCCGGAAAGTAACGTGCGATCATTTCTTCTCCAAAAGCAACATTCGCTCTGTGCTCAAAAACAGCAGATGCAGATGACATATCAGAGACAGCTTCATTTCTGTATCCGCTGATTTTTTCAGAAGAAATTCCCCGTTCTTTTAACAGACGGTCCAGATAAACCCTGCGGGCACTTCCCTTTTCACGATTCATAAAAACAACTTTCGGATCCGTCAGGTCCTCCACAGAAGAAATCTTTTCAGGATTTCCGGCCTGTACATAGAAGCCGACAGAGTATTTATATAAAGAAAGAAGTATCAGCGGGATTCCGGGAACCAGGTGACGGATATCATCTATATCCAGACTGGTAGCAGCGATATGTGCCTTTTCGAAATACAGGGAATAAAGTCCGTTATAGTCATTCATATGAGACTGCAGGACAGGAAGTCCATCAGGATGAGCGGACATTTTGCCGAGAAGAAGCTCCAGGGCGGCAGAAGTCTGGCCGCCTAAAATGATACCACTGGAATGAAGCAGATAATCTCTCTTCAGCAGAGAACTCTCAGGTTCAAAATTAACAGAAGTGTATGGAATATCCTGCCCGCTTCCGGAATTGCCGGAACTGCTTCTGTTAAGATACTGTGTCAACTGCTCTTCGCTGACCCTGAGTTGTTTTCCGATTTTGGAAGATTCCAGCTCACCGCGCTTGATAAGTTCATAGACCGTTGTCTTTTTGATCTTCAGACGGTCTGCGACCTCCTGAGCTGTGTAAAGTTTATTCATCAATACCTACCATGACATTAGTAGCCTTGATCACTGCATAAGCATCAGAACCTACTTTCAGGTTTAATTCTTCAACTGCTGCACAGGAGATGGTTGCTGTGATAATGTTTCCACCGCCGATATCAATAGAAACGATGGAGTTTACAGCTCCGTTATTGATACTTACTACTTTCCCTTTTAACTGATTGCGTGCACTTAATTTCATGATAATTACCTCACTGTTTATTATTTTTTTCTATAGATTTATCGTTACTGTTCACACTCCACTATCCCGCGAGGTGTTTTGGCATGGATATGCCAAAATCCCGAGACATACAAGCCAAAATTCCATTGCCACAGGCAATCTGGAATGAATTTTGGCTGCGTTACTGAGAACGGAGTGAACAGTAACGATTTATCTGATACCCGATCAAAGGCCGGAAAGTTGTTTATGGCAGTAAAGATAAGGCTTTCGACCTTTTATCATTTACATGATAACATATACAAATAAAATTGACAAGAATACAAAAGTTTTGTACAATAGATACAAAAGGAAACAAAACTGAATAAAACAAAACGAAACTAAATGAAAGGCGGTAAAAATATGAGAAAGAAATTAATTGCAGCAATGATGGCAGGAGTACTGAGTGCAGGAATGTTCAGCACAGGAGTTTTCGCAGCTGATACAGACTTAAAAGGTGAAGTCAACACATTCATCGCAGCAAGCTTAAGCAATGCAATGGAAGAAATCCAGAAAGACTTCAATGAGACATATCCTGATGTTGAAATCCTCTACAATGCAGACAGCTCAGGCACATTACAGACACAGATCGAAGAAGGTGCACGCTGCGATATCTTCTTCTCAGCAGCTGACAAGCAGATGGACGCTCTGGTAGACGAAAATCTGGCTAAGAAAGATACGGTAGAAGATATCCTTGAGAACAAAGTCGTTCTGATCAAACCTAAGGATGGAGAAACAAAAGTTACAGGATTCGAGAACATCACAGATGCAGCCAACATCGCACTTGCAGGTGACAGCGTTCCTGTTGGACAGTATTCCAGAGAAATTTTCGACAATCTTGGAATTACAGATGAAGTAAATAAGATGGAGATCAATGAAGGTAAAAATGTATCTGAAGTTCTTGCTGCAGTAAGTGAAGGAAGTAATGAGATCGGTATCGTTTATGCTACAGATGCAGCTTCCGTTGCAGATAAAGTAGACGTTATCGCAGAAGCTACGGCAGATGCACTGAAGACACCTGTTCTTTATCCGGTAGGCCTTATCGAAGACAAAGAGGCATCTGAAGATGATACAGCAGCTGCAGAAGCATTCCTTGAGTACATCAAATCTGATGACGCTATGAAAGTATTCGAGAAATACGGATTCACAGCATACAAAGCAGATGATGCCACCGAAACAGATGATAAAGATGCAGAAGCAACAGAAGAAGCAGATGACACAGAAACAAATGCTGAGACAGAGACAACAGAGGAAGCTAAATAAGAATGAGTGAATTTCTGGCAGAAATAAACTGGAGTCCTTTATGGATTTCACTGAAAACAGGTTTCGCGGCTACTGTGATCGCGTTCTTTCTGGGGATATTCTTTGCGAGACTGGTAATGAAGATGAAACCTGTTTCCAGAGGCATACTGGATGGTATCCTGACCATGCCTCTGGTACTTCCCCCGACAGTGGCCGGTTTCATTCTGCTTCTGCTGTTCAGTCTGAGACGTCCGTTCGGGGCATTTCTGCTGGATAATTTTGATATTAAGATCGTACAGACCTGGAAGGGCTGCGTGATCGCAGCATCTGTAATTGCGTTTCCACTGATGTACCGAAATGCACGCGCAGCATTTGAACAGGTGGATGTGAATCTGATCGCAGCAGGCAAGACACTTGGCATGAGTGACAGAAGAATCTTCTGGACAGTTGTCATGCCGACAGCAGGACCCGGAATCGCATCCGGTACAGTCCTTGCCTTTGCCAGAGCAATCGGAGAATACGGTGCTACATCCATGCTCGCAGGAAACATTCTTGGCAAGACCAGAACCGTTTCCGTTGCCATTGCTTCGGAGACTGCGGCAGGAAATTATGGCATGGCCGGTTTCTGGGTAGTTGTGATCTTGATCATTTCATTTGTGATCGTTGCGGCGATCAATATCGTTTCCGGTAAGGGAATGAAGATGGGCAGGTGGATGTAATGGCAGTCAGTGTGGATATTGAGAAGAAACTTCATGGCTTCACTCTGAAAGTAAAGCTGGAGAGTGATGGTTCTCCAATGGGGATCCTTGGAGCATCCGGAAGCGGAAAAAGTATGACTCTGCGCTGTATTGCAGGAATCCAGACACCGGACTCTGGAAGAATTGTTGTAAATGATAAAGTTCTTTTTGATTCAGAAAAGAAAATCAATCTTAAACCGCAGGAGAGGAAGGTCGGCTATCTTTTTCAGAACTATGCACTTTTTCCTACCATGACTGTAGAGAAGAATATCGCATGCGGATACAGAGGGGATAAGAAACATCTTAAGGTAAAAGTGGCAGATTACATAGAGCGTTATCAGCTTAACGGGCTGGAGAAGCGTTATCCGGGCCAGCTTTCCGGAGGTCAGCAGCAGCGTGTCGCACTGGCACGAATGATGATCGGAGAACCGGAAGTCATCCTTCTGGATGAACCGTTCTCAGCACTGGATGGATATCTGAAAGATATCATGCAGCGTGATATGCAGAACTTTCTTAATGAGTACACAGGTGATATGATTCTGGTCACTCACAGCCGTGATGAGGCTTACAAGTTCTGCGGACATCTGACAATTCTGGACAGTGGTCAGGCACTTACTACAGGAGAAACCAAGAAACTCTTTGAACGACCCGGCATTCTGCAGGCAGCCAGACTGACAGGGTGTAAAAATTTCTCAACTGTACAGAAAATGGGAAAACACAGTATTTATGCAGTGGACTGGAATCTTATGCTGCAGACCAAAGATGTGGTGCCGGATGATGTTACGCATGTGGGAATCCGCGGTCACTGGATGAAAGGTGCATCTGAAGGCGGAGAAAACCACATGGAAGTGGAAGTTATGGAATATATTGAAACGACCTTTGAACATCAGTATTTACTGAAGAACAAGAAAGGCGGAGATTGTCAGCCGGTTTGGTGGATGTGCCCCAAAGGAAATTTTGAGGAAGATCCGCATGCAAAAGTTCCGAAATATATTCATTTTCCGGAAGAGCATCTGATGCTGCTGAAAGAAGCGAAATAGAATATATAAGAAATAATAAAAAGCGTTGTATTTTCAACAGAGATTTCTGGTGAAGATATAACGCTTTTTTAACCGAATCAAGTAAGTCCCTGTGGAGCAGTTATTCGGTGTGGAATCGCGTAGCCACGTAGCTGTAAGAGTCTGCCGGTTTGATCACGCAGATGGATGTTATCAAATTGTCTGAGAAATCTATGACGGATGATTCTTAGAATATTTTATGTAGTCCACAACCATCATCGCCAGTTTAAATGTCAGTGCATCTTCAAACGCGCGGATATCCAGTCCGAATTTTCTCTGGAGTTTTTCGAAACGGTACACCAGAGTATTTCTGTGTACATAAAGCTGTCTGGAGGTCTCGGAGAGATTCAGGTTATTTTCAAAGAAGGTACGGATGGTGATCAGGGTTTCTTCGTCAATAGAATCCAGAGTTTCCTCTTTGAAGATCTCGTCGATAAACATTTCACATATGGAAACAGGAAGCTGGTAGATCAGTCTGCCGATTCCAAGCTGGTTATATCCGAATACATTTTTATCTGCGTAGAAAATCTTGCCTACTTCAAGGGCTGTATGTGCTTCCTTGTATGCGTCTGGAAGCCTGGAAATATCCTCTGCCAGATTACTGTAGGCAACCCATGCGGAAGTCATTGCTTCTGTATTTAACATATCTACAAGCATATATGCAATTGATTCCAGATCCTCATAAGTTTCTGTAGACTGTAATTCTCTGATGATGATAATCCCTGTATCATCAATAGCTGTGATGAAATCTCTGGTACGGGCAGAGAAAATATTCCGGATCGTAGCGAGAGCGTTCTCATCCTTGGTCTGTTTGGTTTCCACAAGAAATACGGCACGCTGAACAGAAGTTGCAATGTGCAGTTTCTTGGCGCGGTTAAAGGCATCTACATCGGAATAACTACCAAGGAGAAGATTCTGCATAAAGGTATTCTTGTCGCTTTTCTCTGCATAGGCAGCCAGGAGACTCTGTACCTGGCATACGGCCAGCTCTCCGATGGTAGCAGTACTTTCTGCCTTTCCCCATACGATCAGAATATAGGAGATGGAATGGTTCTCCATGATTTTATACAGGCAGCAGCTTGTATTGGAAACACACAGGGCACTGCTTTGGCGAAATTCTTCCAGTTTTGATTCTGCAGGAAGTTTTTTATCACAGGTAGAGAGAAAGATTTGGTTATCAGAATCCAGCAGACAGAAATCAATCTGGCTGATATTCTTCCAGTCTGTCAGGCATTTCTGTAAAATCTGTTGTATTTTCATTAGGTCAATCCTTTCTTTTGGGGTATGAGTCAGCTTATAGCAATCCTTGCAAATTGTCTGATCGAAGTAATCAGGCAGCCAATTCTATATTATAACATAAAAACCCGGGGAAAACTCCCCGGGTTTATTAAAGATTCCTGAAAATTAGTTGCAGATTGTAAGTTCTGTTTCTTTATCAAAGAAATGAGATTTTTCCATATCGAATGCGAATTTGATCGGATCACCGGTCTTAGCTGTTGTACGAGGATCAACTCGTGCTGTAACCTGAGTTCCGTTTACATCGAAGTATAAGAATACTTCAGCTCCGAGAAGCTCGTAAACTTTAACTACGGATGTCATCGGTGCGCTTGGAGAAGCTTCGATGAACATCTGGGAATCATGGATATCTTCCGGACGGATACCGAGAACAACTGTTTTACCTACATAGCCGCCATCTTTAAGAGCTTTTGCTTTAGCAGCTGGGATAACCAGTTCATGCTCGCCAACTTTAGCGATAAGGTTGCCACCTTTTTCGGAGATAACAGCGTCAAGGAAGTTCATCTGCGGAGATCCCATGAATCCTGCAACGAATAAGTTGCCTGGTTTCTGATACAGGTTCTGAGGTGTATCTACCTGCTGAACAACACCGTCTTTCATAACAACGATTCTGGTACCAAGAGTCATAGCCTCTGTCTGGTCATGTGTTACATAGATGATTGTAGCACCCAGTCTCTGGTGGATCTTGGAAATCTCGATACGCATCTGTACACGAAGTTTAGCATCCAGGTTGGAAAGAGGCTCATCCATAAGGAATACCTTAGGATTACGTACGATAGCACGTCCCATAGCAACACGCTGTCTCTGACCACCGGAAAGAGCCTTCGGTTTACGATCAAGAAGTTTCTCAAGGTCAAGGATTCTTGCAGCTTCACGAACTGCTTTATCAATCTGGTCTTTCGGAACTTTACGAAGTTTAAGTCCGAATGCCATGTTATCATATACTGTCATATGAGGATACAGAGCGTAGTTCTGGAATACCATTGCGATATCACGGTCTTTAGGCTCTACATCGTTCATAACTTTGTCACCAATCTTTAATGTACCGCCGGAAATTTCTTCCAGACCGGCAATCATACGAAGTGTAGTAGATTTACCACATCCTGAAGGTCCTACGAAAATGATGAATTCTTTATCTTCGATCTCCAGATTGAAATCTTTAACTGCCTGGAAACCATTTGGGTAAGTTTTGTTAATGTGCTGTAATGATAAGCTTGCCATGATTATTATTCCTCCAAAATTATTTCATATTGTTTTTGCTGATTGAGTACTCGTTTTTTTCATCTGTAGACAGTATAGCGAAAAGGAGGGGGGATGGCTAGGGAAGAATCGTACAAAGATTTTTTTTGTTTCTTGTCATTCTGACGAAAAGCCGGAATCAGTATCTGGGGATTCCGTCAAACTGTCAAAAGACATAAGAAAAACGCAGGACAAAATGACGAAATTCTGTCTGCGTTTTTCAAAATTGGAACTATAGCAGTCCTGGTAAACATAGTTCTTTTTACCACCTGTTACACAAAGTGTATACAAGATTATGGTTTGACTGAATCAAGTCAAAAATCTCTGACAATATGAAGGAACGGATGGGAGAATACGGATATCGGGCTAAAATTACAGGTGGATCAGAGAAAGCAAATCATCAGGAAGCATTTTGCGCAAATTCTGTGTTGACCAGTTCTGCATACGGTGTACGTTCCTTCAGTTCTCCTGCGTCTTCCAGGATATCCTGCAGCAGTTCAAATCCATCCTGCCCGAACACCAGATTTTCTTTCCAGGTATCCTGATCGTAATAACGTTTTACGATGGCTGTGATGGTATCCAGATCTGTTTCAGGGAACTGAGGCTCGATGATTTCTGCAATTTCTTCAGGAGTGTGGCTCTGGACAAAATCCATACCTTTTTGCAGAGCATCAGTAAATTTTTGCATGATATCAGGATTTTTTTCCATATAGCTGGTTCTGGCACTGTAGGAGGTGTATGGTACGTAGCCGGAGTCAACGCCCAGGGATGCCACAACATACCCGGCACCTTGCTTTTCAAGAGCAGTAGCAGACGGCTCAAATTCTACGGTGAAATCGGCTGAATCATCTCCGGTAAAGGCAGCAGCAGTAGCGCCGAAGTCAATGCTCTGGTCAATAGACAGATCTTTCTCAGGGTCAAGACCATTCTTTTTCAGGATATACTCAAATACCATTTCCGGCATGCCACCTTTGCGGCCGCCAAGAACTTTCCTGCCCTTCAGATCTTCCCATTTAAAATCCGGCATTTCTTCTCTTGCCACAAGGAAATTTCCGGCCCGCTGGGTAAGCTGTGCAAAGTTTACAACAGGATCAGTAGCTCCTTCCTGATAGGCATAGATAGATGCTTCTGCTCCCATAAATCCGATATCTGCCTCACCGGAAATCAGAGCAGTCAGAACTTTATCCGCACCGAATCCAGTTATCAATGTCAGATCCAGACCTTCTTCCGAAAAATATCCCTCTTCGATTGCCACATACTGTGGCGCATAGAAGATTGAGTGTGCGACTTCATTCAACGTAACTTTCGTAAGTTTTTCCTCTCCCCCATCCTTCTCTGCAGCAAAAGCTGTCATCGGCAGCGCAGTCACCGCCAGAATAACTGCTGCCGCTAGTGAAATCCATTTTTTATTTTTCATGCAGATACTCCTTTTGAGACTTCTGCTGTTAGGATATTCCCTCAACTCAAAAATGGTGCATTTTTTCTTGATAATTCATTTATATATTTCTAAAAGTAAAATATAATTGACTTTTATACAAATAAATGATATTTTATAGTCATCAGGGAGGTGAAGCAAGCTTGCCAAAGAATATTGCTATCAAAGTAGCACGAGCACAAAAGGATATGACGCAGAAGGCATTGGCGGAGGCTGCCGGTATTTCGCGGCAGACTATGAATGCAATCGAAAAGGGTGAATACAATCCAACAATCAAGCTATGCCGAAGAATCTGCCGTATCTTGGATAAGAGTCTGGATGATTTATTTTGGGAGGATGACGAGGATGAAGAAAACGAAAAGTAATCTGGATGAATTACAGGAACTGAAACTTCTGAAGATTGAGCACAATGGATGCTGGCTGGCTTTCTGGGGATTGCTGGCTGTAATACTGACCCAGATAGCCATAGGAAATGACAGCAAACAGGATCTTTCCGGAGAATGGATCGTATTTATGTGCCTTGCTTTATATCTTACAGTAGGATGCATAAGAAACGGAATCTGGGACAGAAAGCTGAAACCAAATTTTAAGAACAATATCATGGCCAGTAGCATCGCCGCAGTTGTTATGGGGATTTTGTGGTTTATCATTTCTTATCGGAATTATCACAAACTCGTCGGTTCCATTGCAACTGGAGTTATTATGTTTTTTTCTATAGAGATTTTATGTTTCCTTGCATTAACGCTTACTTCTAAAATTTATAAAAAAAGACTGAAAAAGCTTGAAGATGATTCTGAGGATGAATGATGATACCTGGGGAAAAGCCAGAGGGGACTGTATTTGAGCCATCAAACACCGTCCCCCTTGGTCCTTGGTCAATGTATAAAAATGTCCTTGCCGAATATAATTTAAAACAAAGATGATTTCTGATTGACTTTCTTAGTTATATCAGTTATATTATCTTTAGTGATCAGATTGCAGAAACTTGAGAAGCCTGCGATCGGGGGAGGGTGCCGAGGCCCCTCTCCTTTTTCTTTATCTGGAACATTTTGCAGCGAGGTACATATGAGCAAACCGTTTATTACATATACCGCACAAGTTGAAAAACTGAAAAATGAAAAAAATCTAGTTATTACAGATGATGATTTTGCGGTAGAATCCCTGCAGAATATCAGTTATTATGCATTAATTGGTGGATATAAACATCCTTTTATTGATATTCATACCCGCAAATACATTAATGAAGCGTGTTTTGAAGATATAGTTGCTCTTTATGAATTTGATGAAGAGTTACGTGGGATTTTCTTTAAGTATTTATGCCGCGTGGAAAGAAAAATGCGTTCGTCCATTTCTTATCACTTCTGTAAAAAACATGGAGAACGTCAAGAAGAATATCTCAACTCCAATAATTACGGCAATATTCCCAAAAATAAAAATGGAATTACCAAATTAATCAAAATGCTAGATATGATGGCAAACAAAAACAAGGATCACGAATATCTTGTTTACCAGCGTAACAAATATCATAATATTCCGTTATGGGTGATTATGAATACCCTTACTTTTGGTCAGATATCCAAAATGTTTGAATTCTTACCTCAAAATATGCAGGGAGCAATTTGCCAGGATTTTGGAAATGTCAAGAAAAATGAAATGATAAAATATTTAAAGGTATTAACGCTGTACCGAAATGTATGTGCTCATAACGAAAGATTGTTTTTCTATCACACATATATTGATATTCCAGATACATTGTTACATGAAAAATTAAGCATTTCTAAAAACGGTTCAAAATACATATATGGAAAAAATGACTTGTTTAGTGTAGTCATTACTTTTCGTTATCTACTTCCAAAGACCGATTTTTTACTGTTTAAAAAGCAACTATTGCATATTTTTGACCGATATGAAAAGCAGAATTCAAATTTGAAGTTGAATGATCTTTTTGAATATATGGGATTTCCTAGTAACTGGAAAGAAATAACAAAATTTCGCAAAATATAAGTGGAGATATTAGCAAAAATATTTCCACTTATATTTAAAGCTATTCTATTTTCTGCGATTTCTTCGTACTATTCAACCCATCCACCCAATTACACAAAATCACAATCGTCTCATAATTTACATTGATATATGTACGCCACCTTTGCGACCGCCAAGGACTTTCCTGCCCTTCAGATCTTCCCATTTAAAATCCGGCATTTCTTCTCTTGCCACAAGGAAATTTCCGGCCCGCTGGGTAAGCTGTGCAAAGTTTACAACAGGATCAGTAGCTCCTTCCTGATAGGCATAGATAGATGCTTCTGCTCCCATAAATCCGATATCCGCCTCGCCGGATATGACGGCAGTCATAGTTTTATCTGCCCCAAAGCCAGTTATAAGCGTCATATCAAGCCCCTCATCTTTAAAATATCCCTCTTCGATTGCCACATACTGCGGTGCATAAAAGATGGAATGGGCTACTTCATTTAAGGTAACTTTTGCAAGCTTCGCCTCATCTTTCTTTGCAGCAAACACTCCCAGAGGCAGTGCAGTCACCGCCAGAACGACTGCTGTCGCCAGTGTGATCCATTTTTTATTTTTCATGCAGATACTCCTTTAACAACCGTAGCAAGAATTCCCTCACCTCTATAGGTGATGGGATGAATTGCACATTCGAGCATGTCTGCTCAAATTCATAAAAAATCACAAAAA